>CBDCPY010000001.1:0-38206 GCA_965220425.1 Candidatus Azophilus sp.
GGTGGCCGACTACATCCAGCTGCCGGACAATGTCACCTGGTCGGATGCGCTCAAGGTGGTGTGGACGTCTGTTTCCGCCATATTCAAGACGTGGGTAGTGGACCATCTGATCGCCGACTACGTGGAGATTCCGGGCGAGGTGAACTGGTTGAATGTGCTCAAGGGCGTGTGGGAGACGGTTCTGGCCGGATTCAAAGCGTGGGTAGTGGACCATCTGGTGGCCGACTACATCCAGCTGCCGGACAATGTCACCTGGTCGGATGCGCTCAAGGTGGTGTGGACGTCTGTTTCCGCCATATTCAAGACGTGGGTAGTGGACCATCTGATCGCCGACTACGTGGAGATTCCGGGCGAGGTGAACTGGTTGAATGTGCTCAAGGGCGTGTGGGAGACGGTTCTGGCCGGATTTAAGACGTGGGTAGTGGACCATCTGGTGGCCGACTACATCCAGCTGCCGGACAATGTCACCTGGTCGGATTTGCTCAAGGCGGTGTGGACGTCTATCAAATCCACGTTTGACTCGTGGATAGCCACTGCCAACATGAAAATTTCCGAATTCTGGCAACTGCCGGCCGTGCAGGCATTCGTGAAAAAGTTGCGGGATCTGTGGGACGGGCCGGAGGGTGTGAAAGCTGTATTCGAGGACTGGCTTGCCCACCCCGAGAACAGGCCCAAAATCACGTTTGGCTATGAAGCGCCCGACTCAGAATCGGAAGAGACTAAAGGATTCTTCGCGCAGTTGAAAAAGACCTTGCTTGCTGGTCTTGACGCCATATTCGGAGACATAGACATTATCGGCTCCCTTTTGGCACCGATTATCGCCTTGTTGGGTACTGACCCTGAAGCTGGGTTCAAAGGAATAATCGACAAAATAACCGAAACGCTGCAGGCCGTTGAGGATGCCTTCAGCGCTGCGGGTGAGGCAATCGACAGTTTCTTCGAAAAATTCAACGCGGACATCATCGACGACCTAATCTCCGCAGGATTATCCTTCATGTCCCAAAAGTTGAGCGGATGGTCAGCTACCGTCGTCAACGGATTCAGTGCCTTGTGGAGAATAATATCCGGCATATGGACGGGCGGGGCCGACAGCCTGAACCTGGCTACGGGCGAGAAGTTCGCCGCGATTCAACTGAACTTGTCGGGCAAATTCAGATTTATGAAGCTGTCTTTCCGAATCGCCTGGGCCGGAGTCAAGCTGATATGGTCGGGCGCCTGGGATGGCCTCAACAGCATCGTTCAAACCGCATGGGCCACTTTGACGACGTTCCTGACAGAATCCTTCGCCATGCTCGACAACGCATTCGCCATTGCCATGATCTGGATCAACCAGGGCTGGGCTGCAGGCTGGGAGACGATCAAGACAACCGTTGCCAGCGCGTGGGCCGAAATACAGGCGACAATGGAAAACCTGTTCGGCGGCTTTGGCGAGTGGGTGCAGGAGCGCGTTTCCGACGTGGGACGCGGGGTTATCGGCATTGCCAACGGCATCATCGACGTTATCAACAGTCTTGTGCGGGCGATCAACAAGCCGATTCAGGGGTGGAACGCTTTAACTTTCAGCGTCGGCGGATTCAGTCATGGGATCAACAACCCGCTAACCGGGGCGGAAATAGCTAGAGTCGCATGGGGCGGCATCAGGCTAGGCACGCCCGACGTGCCAACGCTGCCGAGCGTATCGCGCATAGGCTACGGCGGGGGCGGGGGCGGCCAGCAAGTAGCCGACATTGCCATGCTGGCTTCCGGCGGCCTGGCGCTGGGGCCGACGATGGCGATGATCGGGGAGCGCGAGCCGGAAGCGGTGCTGCGCATGGACCAGCTGCGCGATTTCGCCGGTGTCGGCGACGGCACCGGCACCCGGGACCTGCACCTGCACATCGAGAACGCGTACGGCATCGACAACCTGGTCGACCAGCTCAACGAGGCGTGGCTGGACGGACGGCTGCGCGGCCTGCAGGACCAGCTTGCGGGCGTAGGATAAAAGGAGAGATAGCATGGCAACAGCAAGAAATACAGCAGCGGCGAGTTTCCCCACCGCGACAACGCAGCAGATGGTAGACGACAGCCGGGTAGTCACGCATTACACCGGCTGGACAGCGCAGAATGGAGGCGTTGACAAGTACACGGTGGCGGCGACGGGAACGGAGTTGTCGCGCACAATTGCCAGCGCGGGGCAGACGCTCACCATCCCGGTGGCCGCACTCATTCTCACGGTGCTGTCTGACGCCACCAGTAGCGACGACGGCGCTGAGAGCGGCGTGCGCGGCTACATTATGGGCGGCATCTGGTGGCAGGCGCATTACGGCGCGCCGGGCGCGAACCGCACGGCGAACGTGCTTGCGCTGGGCCGCGTGAATATAGCGCAGGCGGGTTATACGGTGGCGCAGTAGCATGGGGCGGGCGCTGGCTGGCCCGCCTCGCCACGATGTAGGGACTCATGGCTGTATCTCTAGCTGACAATTCAGTAGACAGCAATACGCCGGGCGTTCTCGTCAAGGGTACGGTCGATCCTGCTACTTTCGCCGGTGGACTGAGTATCGTCCGTGGCCCTTCAGTTAACAGAAGAATTTCAGATCAAATAGATTCATCGTACATCGTTAATGGGGCCACCGCCTTTTTAACAGCACTGCAACTGATCAATGATGGCTCCATGGTTGTCAGGACACATTCAAATGCATCTGAATTTGGCACTGGTGCAGGCCCACAATTTACTGAAACCGCAGAAGATAATATTTGGATTATAATTTTCTATGACAGCAATTCGGCAGCGTGGGATGTTGGACAACTTACTGTTTCTGACGATGACGAACCATACCTTTTCACCGCAGCCTCCGTAACCGCCGCCGGCCCCACCATTGACGCCGCGCTCCGCACCGCAATCAATGCTGATAGCACCGTCATCGCAATGCTGGTGGATTCCAGCGCAGACGGCATCGACATTGCGAACCTCACCTACGACGACACTCCCCCCGCCCTCGAAATAGGCGCAACCGCCACCCTCCCCAGCCTCACGGCAAGCGGCGGCGCCGAGCTTGTCGATCCGGTGCCAATAGAAGTGGGCGGCAGCGCGACACTCCCCGGTCTGACCGCGACAGGCGGCGTTGAGCTGACTGACGTTGCCGCGCTCGAAATCGGCGGCACTGTCACGTTGCCGGGGCTGACGGCTACGGGCGGCGTCGAGCTGTCCACCGTTGCCCCGCTGGAGATTGGCGGCACGGCCACGCTGCCATCTCTCACAGGCGAAGGCGGCGTTGAACTGGTTGACGCTGTACCGCTGGAAATGGCTTACACCATTGGCGATGTCCTGCGGCTTGATAGCATAACCGATCTCGACACGTTGTTCTTGCGCGCCTCGACGGACAACGACCAGGGCGCGTGGGTTGTCCAATCTACTGGCGGTACTAGCTCCAGCAACACCGGGCCGGGCACCAATTCCAGCGGCCCGTATCTCTTCACTGAGTCATCTAGCTCGTCTGCCACGGACCTGGAATCGAATTCTGTCGTCACCATCTTGACAGCTATCATGGCGACCTGGACAGGAACAGGCCGCCAAATGGCGCTGCGGGCCTCGATCGCAGGCCTCGGCACGTTTGACACGGACGGCGGCATGATGGTGGAGGGGCGCGCCGACAACGGTGACCCCTGGACCGAAATAGATCTCCTTGAAGGATGGGGCTACAGCAATACATATGTCGCAGGTGAATCGCTGACTGACTGGGCAGGCGACACGCAGGCGATCGCGCAAGACGGTGGCTGGGTGGACTTCGTCTTAAACATTCCTGACACCGTTACCGAGGTCCGCATCCGCATCGCCCCAGGAAGTGGCAGCGCATTTCGTCATGACATGGCGCTCTGGAACGTGCAACTAATTGCTGGCACGGCTGCCGCGCTGCAAGTGGGCGGCGCTGCCACCCTCCCCAGCCTCACGGGCGAGGGCGGCGTAATGCTTGTTGCCGGTCTTGCTCTCTCTGATTTCAATGCGACGGATTTGGAGCTAGTCGCGCTTGCGAATATCACTGTCGGCGCGCCGCCTGAGATATACGGCACCGGACTCTTTGGTGTGGCGACACCAGGTCGCCCTATTTCCGGCACATTGAACGAAGGCGAAATCGACATTGCCGACGTTGCCGAACCGGTTTCAAGGCTGCGGTTTCGCGATTCGGGCAGCGCTGCGGGTGGACAACGGATAAGTCTTAACGATGATGGCGGCCTGGATCAGAATGTTTATTGGGGCGCGGGCGGAGACGGCAACGACCTTACGCTCTATCTGCAACGCGATGCTACCACTGATGGGTTGATTTCATTTCCGATTGCCGGTCAGATTGCGGCCAGCGGCGGCAACTATGTCATCTTCGACGTACCCTCCGAGCATCAAGACTTTGTCGCGGGTGTACATGAAGGCGACATTATCAATTTCGGTTTCGCTCGGCCCAGCGCGGCGCCTCCGTTGGAAGTGGGCGGAGAGGCAACCTTGCCCGGACTCACAGGCGAGGGCGGCGTTTCGTTCTCCGACGCGGCACCGCTGGAAGTGGGCGCAACGGCCACGCTGCCCGGCTTGACGGCTACAGGCGGCGTTGAACTCACTGACGTTGCCGCGTTGGAAATCGGCGGCGCTGCCACGCTGCCCCGCCTCACCGCAACCGGCGGCGTAGAACTAACCGACGCTGCCGCGCTCGAAGTAGGCGGCGCTGCCACCCTGCCAAGCCTCACGGGCGAGGGCGGCGTAATGCTTGCTTTCCCCCCGATGGCGACAGCCGTCGACACGGCCGTCGAAGTCGGCGACACCTTGCGGGTGACGCTGGCCGAGACGACAGAGCTAACCGGCTCCATCACCTACAGCATGAGCAACCTGCCGGCAGGCGCAACCTTCACGCCGGCGACACGCCTCCTGGAGTGGACGCCAACCGGCGACGCTGCGCGCATGGTCACCTACACCGCGACCGACGGCACCGACAGCGACGTGAAGCGCTTCCTGCTGATGGCGCACGAATCCAACCAGCCCCGCTATGCCCTGCTGGTCGACTGGGACGGCGACAAGTCGTTCAGCCATCCGCTCAGCGACGCGTTCGGCGATCTGACGAAGGGCGGTGTCCGGACAAGCCGCGGCCGCAACTACGCGTCGATGATCTACGGCCGCTCAATGGCGGGCACGCTGGAGGCAACGCTGGTCAACTTTGACGGCGACTACGACCGCTTTGCCACATCCGATCTGTCCGGGCTGCTGCTGCCGCGGCGGCGGATTATTTTCGTGCTGGCGGCGGACAGTGTGGCGTACAGGTTGTGGACAGGTTTTCTCGATGAAGTGAGGAAGGTGGAGCGGACCGGCGGCAACGACGTGGTGAGAGTGCGGGCGACCGACATCATCGGCGACCTGGCGCGTGCCGATTGCGGCGTGGCGTACATGGCGACGACCACGATTCCGAACGCGGTGACGGCCGTGCTGGACGCGGCCGGGATTGACGCCGACGACCGCGGCGCCATCGCCGGCACGACGCAGATTGAAGATTACTTTGCGCCGGACGCGAAGGCGCTACTGCATCTGCGCCACCTGGAGGAAACCGAGGCTGGCTTTTTGCTTGTGACCGGCGCGGGCAAGGTCACTTTCGAGTCGGTCAACACGCGCAACACGCGCATGCGCAGCCGGCAAGCGCAAGCCACGATCACCGACGCCGACACCTACACGGCTGACGACCTGCTGATCATTCCGCCGCCGAAGCAGCACGATCCGATGAAGGACATCGCGAACATCGTGACGGTGCGCGTGCGGCGCTGGAGCGAGGCGAGCGAAACGGAGCTGTGGCGGCTGGGCGAGACGGTGGAGCTGCAGGCTGGCGACGTGGTGCGCTTCCAGGTCAGCGCCGGCGACAGCTCGCAGGGCCGGGATCCGGTGACGGGGCGGTACAGCGGCCAGCGCGACCAGGCGGTGGCGGAATGGATCGAGCCGGCGGCGAACACGGACTACACCGCCAACACGCAGGCGGGCGGCGGCGGCGCGGACCGCACAAGCAGCGTGGGGAGAGAATTCGCCGGCGCGGGCACCTCGGCAATGCTGGCGGTGGAGAATGAGCACGCGTCGGATGCGATTCACGTGAGGCTGCTGAAGGTGCGGGGGCAGCTGCTGGAAGAGGAAGAGCCGATTGTGCTGGAGCTGCGCGATGAGGACAGCATCGCCGACTACGGGCCGCGGCCGTACACGGTGGCGAGTGAGCTGCTGTCGTCGGTGATCGAGGCGCAGACCTACGGCCAGTACATCCTGACGCTGTACGCGCAGCCGACGCGCAAGGCGGAAGTGAAAACCGAAGTCAGCGACCAGCTTGACTACGCGGGCACGCTTGAGCTGTCGGACCGGCTGGAATATGTGTCGCGGGGGATCGGGACCGACATGTACATCGAGAGCATCGGCCACGTGCTGCGGCCGGGCTTTCGGCACGACATGCGCCTGACGCTTTCGCAGGCGGGCGCGTTTGACGACGTGATCATTTTGGACACGGGGCCGGGCCTGGACACCGGCATTTTGGGGGCATAGCGATGGATGCAATCTACACGTATCGGCACTACACCGAAGACAACCGGCCGCGGCTGCAGTTTCCGAAGCGGACCGGGCGGCGCACGACGTACGCGCAGTGGCTGGCCTATCAGTACGCCTTGCACCACGACGACGAGCTGCCGGCAGCGGCATTGACGACGGAACCACCTCCCCCGCCAGCGCCGGCGTTCGTCAATCACGGCCGCTGGCTGTGGCAATGCCCGGCTTGTCTGACCGCGGTGCAGGTGTCGGAGACGGCGGGCGCGGTGGACCTGTGCTGCTGCACGGCCTGCTTCGGCCAGGGTTTTGTGCAGCCGTCGCTGCCGGACGCCAGGGCGGAGATCGAAGCGGAGCTGCTGCGGCAGCCTGGCTACCGGCATAACGCGCCGTTCCGCAACTGGGAGCCTGGCTGGACGCTGGAATTTCTGCAGGAGCGGACCGCGGCGGCGCAGGCCAAGATTGCGGCGGGCGAGAAGTTCATCCGCTCGGCGTCGATTGGCACGCCGCGCACGTGGGCGGTGGGCGAGGTTCTGACCGCGGCCAACATGAACACATTTGTACGCGAGATCCAGAAGGATTTGATCGGATTGAACGGCGCGGTCGAGCTTTTGCACGGGATGCGGCCGGGCAGCTTTAGCACGACTGAGATAGACGCGCTGACCGGCACGCCGGACGGAACGCTGGTTTTCAATTCGACGACGGGCCAGCCGGAATATATTTCGAACGATATGCGGCGTTCGCTTGTCAGCGCGATGCATACGTCTAGCCTGTTCGCGGCGGGATCGGTGATGACGGTCAGCCACGATCTCGGGTTCGCGCCGACCCGGTTTCAGCTGGCGTACGAGCGGATCGCCAGCAGCGCGCAGCATGGCTTTGCGCAGGATGACCGCGTGTACGTGGGCGAAGTGGACAAGGCGCCGGGCTGGGCGGTGTTCGATGTCACGGCGACCGAGTACAAGGTCGCGATGATGCAGTCGTCTCAGCCGGTCATGTGGACGCTGGACAATTCGGGCGACGAGTTGTGGGCGGTTGATCCTCGCAACCCTGGCAACGAGGGATCTGGCTATGGCCTGGTAGGCAGCTTGCCGCCTGCACTGACAGACCCATCCGGGTTGCTTTATCATGATGACGCCCTGTGGACTCTGAATGTGACTAGCCGGCCTAATGAGCTGTGGAAACTGGACCCGGGAAATCCCGGCCGGGTAACCGGTGGATTCGGTAACCAGGGTGATATTTACGATCTATGGAATACCAATGGCGTAGCTTTGTACGCGCTTGGTTCTGATATTATTGCCTTACGAACGGATGCCAGTTGGTGGCGCATAAATCCGGCCGCCCCGGACGACGAGAGCGGGGACTACGGCCAGTTAAGCAGCCAAAATAGCAGTGCGAATGCTGTCACGGTATACAACGGTTTCCTCTACACGCTAAACAACATCCGCCAAGTGCACCGCTGGAACCCCAGCGATCCGGGCGACAGCGGATCTCAATACGGGCTGCAGGGCCAATTCCCGACTGGCAGCATAGACTCTAGCATGGCTACAGACATGGCATTTTACGATGACGACCTGTGGGTTGCGGCCGACGCCAGCAATGATCTGTGGCGTTTCAATACCGCCGATTACTCGCAAATCACCGGCATCTACGGCGATCAGGGCAGCTTCCCCAGCGGCTTGTCGCAGCCGCGCGGGTTGGTCCTGGGCGCTGGCGATCCTCTCAAAACGGCATCGATCACGCCAAAAACCGGCGGGCAAGCGGGATCGGCTGTCCAAATCACCGTCGACAACGACGCGGCGGCTGGCGGCTGGGGCGCGCGCATGCTGGCCTTTGCATAGCGACAAGCGGGGCAATGCCCCTTTCACAAATAGGAGAGTAGCAAAATGGCACGACTAGAGGTGCAGAAGCCGAGCGTGGACGGAACGACACTGCGGACCAACCGCGACGAAGCGGGCGCGGCGCATGTGCCGGCGGCGAACACGGCGGACAAGTATCCGAATTCAGGCAAGGAGTTCCTGCAGATCAAGAAGGGCGTGGGCGCGGCGGTGATGACGCTGGCTTCGCAGGCGCGGGACCCTTACGGGACGGCGCGGGCGCCGAAGACTGTGGCCATCGCCGCCGCCACGACGAAGATCTACGGACCGTTCGACGCCGGCGAGCACAATGAGAGGTCGGGCGCGGACAAGGACTACACGTCGATTGCGTTCGACGACGTGGTCGGGCTGGAGGTGACGGTTATTCGGGCGTAGGCGATGGCAGTGCGTAGCGGCGCGGGGAAGTGGGAGCGCCCGGCTGGGGGACTGGCCGGGCGCTTTTGGTTATTGGGGGTACGCAATCCATTCGCCGTGGGGGTGCATGATGGACAGGCGGGCCTCCACAATCTCTATCGCCTCATTTTCCGTGTCATACACCCCGGTAGATTCGATAACATTGCCGGACGGGCAAACTATTTTCCACGACCATTTGAGGCCGGGGACAGGGATTATATGTACCGGATAAATGTACTCGATGGCAACCCGCCCCATCAGCCTTCCTCCACAATTTCCAGCAGCCGCTTGGCCTTGGCCTCGCCGGGCCAGCGGATCCAGACGCGGTTTTGCGAGTTGCCGACCTGGCGGCCGTCGCGGGGGAAGACTTGTACGCGGATCGGCTTGCCTGACTTGGGCTCGGGGCCGATGAGCATCTGCACGCGGTCGCCGGGCTGGAGGGTGCCATACCAATCAGGCTGCCCGGGATCGGTCGGAGCCTCCCAGTGTGCCAGCTGCGGCGACTGGCCCCAGGGGATCGGGGCCTTGACGCGCACGCGCGGGTTGGGGATGAAGTCGATTGCTTCGACGAGCTCTTCGTAGAAGCTACTCATTTTTGCTCTCCGGCGGCTTTCCCATCAGTCGCGCCACCATCTCTAGCGCGGATTCAAGCGCTTCCTTGTCGCGGCTAACCTCCAACTGGCAATGCCGATCGGTGTCCGCGAGATAGCGCCTTACCCGGGCGAAAGCGCGGCGGTCCTTTTTCCCCATCAGAGAATCCTCGTCGACCTGCCAGACCAGTGTATAGGCGCTGTGACACAGTTCCTCATAAGTGGGCTTTGGCGGTGTTTTCTCATTTTCGGTCATGTGCGGCCACTCTCCTTGTCGCGGTCAATAGTTTCGATCTTCGAACATTTTAGCGATCGCTGCATCATCTCGCAAGAGCGGGCGCCGTCCTTCGGCGGGCTGGTGGTCGTCTTGCGGGTCGCGCCGCAGGCTTGGCAGCGTTCGAGGCGGTAGCGGCTGCCGTTGGCCAGGCGGACGGTGCCGGCGAGGGTCCAGGTGTGGGGCATGTTTCCTCCTGCATAAGGGTGGCCCGCGCCTTTCGGCGCGGGCCTGTTAAAACAAAAAAGTTGGAATCCTCCTTTTGTGTGTGCAAATCCGGGGCACAATCGCCCGGGTCAATCCGCCTGGCCCGGCTTGCACGGGCGGCCGGCTGGGTCCGGCAGGCGGGGGGGGCTACCACGGCTTACAGTGGATGCAGATGTGCTGGCGTTTGTCCTCGGGGTCGTCGTAATGCGGGTAGAAGCAGTCGAGCGTGAATGCGCCACCGCAGCGACTGCACTTTTTGACGACCCGGTAATCGGAGTCCAGCCGCGTGTTCTGCAGGAAGGTCTCTGTGTAACCGGCGGTCTGCTTGTCGAAGAGGTCTTGATTGCTACCCTGTCGGACGCCGCCGATGCGGCCGATCAGCTCGTCGAATTGTTGTGCGCTGACTTCTTCTGTCCGGTGCTTTCCCATTTTGTCATCTCCTATTGGCTAAGCTGCGCATAGCGGCAGCCCGCTGGCCGCCAGCGCTTGGCTGACGACCAGGGCGGCTGATGCTATGCTAGTGGTTGTTCGCGAATTCGGCGCTGGGTCGGTATTCGGTCAGGTGTTCGTCCATCCGCTCCTTCTGGCCCTGGCGCAGGAGCGAGATGATGCGCTCGGCTTCGTCGGGTGTGAGCTGGGCGCTGGTTTCGGTGCGGCCGTCGCTTTGGGCGAGGATGAGGGCCCGGCCATGCTTGGCCCAGGCGTCTCCGTAGACCTGGCGGCCGAGCTGGTGCATGTCGCGCAGGCGGGATTCGTCGGCCTGGTCGAAGGGAGTGTCTTCGTCGGGCCGGTCGACCGGCGCCTCAGTGGCAGCAGTCTTCGTCTGCGATGGCATCACGAGGAGGCTGTCAGGCGGGGTGGCACGCAGGAACTTGAGCACGTGCTCGCCGTACTGGCCGTCGCCGAGGCTGGCGCTGTACCAGTGGTGGCCCTGCTTCTCGCGATGCGATGCCATGCTGCCGTCTTCGAGGTGGACGTAGGATGGCCAGCCGGCGTCGTCGATGTCCCAGCTGCAGCGGTAGCCGCAGAATGTGGGCTGGGTGCGTGACGGCTGGGCTGGCGGGGCGGCCTCGAGCAGCTCGATGACGCGGTCCAGTTTCTGATTGAGTTCGGTTGCCCATGTGGGCGGATTGATGTTAGCCATTGTGCGTTCTCCTTTCGGTCTCGGCTGTCTCGAGCTTTTCGACTACTGTCCGGAGGCAGATAGCCGCCAGGCTGATCGGGTCGACCGACACCGCGATGCGGAGGGCATCGCGGGCGATCGCTAGTCTGAGGGTGTGTGAGTTGCGTTTCATATCGCGGCCCCGGCTCGTTCGTCGAAATGGTCCTGCATCTCCCAGTGGCCGTTGTGCGGGCCCTGCTTTGGCGCGGGCGGGAGGTCCCGGGCCGGGACGCACATGCGCTTTTGCTGGGGCGTGAGATCGGAGTGCGGCTCGCGCGGCAGGGCGAAGAGGAAGGCATCCCCCAGGCGGCGGCGCAGGTTGGCGGCGATGACAGCGGCCAGCCAGTGCTTGCATTTGCCGCCGTGTCGAGACCAGCGGTGGTCGGCGTCGGGGCAGGTGCAGTTGCGCTGGCTGCCGGCGGGCTGGGGAGCGGCGATGTAGCGCTGGGCCGGCGGGGCTTTGCCGACGCCTGGCGTCCAGTAGAAGTCGGACGGCTTGATCGTTTCGACCTGTTCGGAGAATACGATCCACTCGCCCTGGCCACCGGCGTCGTAGACATGGTCGCTGCGGACGAGGTCGACGGCCTTGAGGACGCGGATGCGGTCGTGGCCGGCGGCGATGGCGGCCTGGGTGAGATCCTCGATGATGGCGTCCTGGTCGTCCTGCTGCGGCTCATCGGAGGGAGGCCCGTACTGGTGCGACGAATAACTGGCGCCGTTGCGGTAGGAGCCATAGCGGTAGGAGCCGTAGGGGTTGCCGTGATCGTCGTCCTCCTCCTTTTCGGAAGACGGCGCCGGCTGTTCCGGCTCTTGTTCGAGAAGGCCGGGATACTGGGTAGCGGTGCGGTCGTAGCCGCCGCGGGCGGCGGGCAGGTAGGGGATGTCCCTGCACTGGGCGATGGAGCGGGCGGCTTCGTCGGCGAGGGCGCGGGTGGGGTAGGTGGCGTGGCTGGTCCACGTCATGCCGGTGGAGTGGCGGCTCCAGCCCCATCTTTCGTTTTCCTGTCGGAGGGTGATATACTGCTGGGCGCTCATGGGAATATCCTCCTGTGAGCCGTTGCCCTGGGCTGCTTCAACAGCGCCGGGGCTTTTTTGTGTCCGGCGTGGGTGCCGGTCATACCCCTATTATACCACTAATCCACCCCGGCGAAAACGTGTTTTCGCTACTGTTTACTCTGGTAGCAATGCCCATCCATCGAGCGCGGGCCTACACCTTGCCGTCGTCAACGCTGGGCGGGGCAGGCTGTGCGATTGGTGGGCGCGATGGGCCGTGAATGCTAAAAGCCCCGCAAAACGGCTCAGAGGGCCGCTGTGCGGGGCGATGTTTGGCGGGATCGGATTTGAACGAGTTTCAACGAGTTTTGCGAATTGGTTGAAATTGGTGGCGGCTTTGGGGCTATTCGTCGATGCGCTTGCCTTGCCAGTCAGTGGCCCACCAACCGGAGGTGTTGAGGAATTCGCAGCCGCTCCAGTACTCGGTGATATGGCGGTAGGTGCTCGACTCGCTGATCGGACCGAAGGTGACGGCGATGCCGGTGCCAGGCACGATATAGACGCTGGCGATGGCAATGCGGCCTGGGGTGTCGCTGTCAGGATACTTTTCCAGGTATTCGACAATCGAGGTGGCGTGAAGTCGATCTGTCACGGCAAGCCGGCAGTTGCCGTCGTCGTCTACGTGGGCGCCGTGGGTGAGTCTGCTTTCGATGGCGTCGACCCGGGTAACGAGTGCGGTCAGCTGCTCGGCGAGGCCGGCGAGGGTGAGCTCTTCGTCCTGGGCGAGTGCGATGGCTGCAGGCACGATAATCACCAGGGCAAGGACGATGACGGCGAGGGAAAGGGAAATGATCGAGCGGCGAGTGCAATCCATGGGAGTGTCTCCTGTGGTGTGTGTGGGATCGCAAGCATAGCGGCAGGGGGCTGGCTGTGCAAGCGCCGGTTATCCGAGGCCGCCGTAGACCATCAAGCCGAACATTTCGTATTCGTCGATATTGTCGGCCGGCGGCGGGACGTTGCGGATGTAGTGGCGCAGTTGCTCGGATTCGGCTGCCGGCAGGCCGGGGGGATCGGGGGATGGGGATTGGCGGATGGCGGCGACCAGGCGGGCAAGCAGGGCGCGGATCATGGCTTGGACTCCTGCCACCACGCTCGATAATGGCCGATAGGTGGACGCGGGCAGTCGAGAATCGGGTCGTAATCAGGGCCGAAGCCTGATGGTGTGCTCGACCATTCAATCAAGTCCATCGCTTCTCGGATGGCAGGATCGTTCCAATCGATGTCTCTGGCCACCTCGTCAATCCGCGCGAGCGTTGCTCTGGCGCTGGGGTCTTTCTCATCCACGTTTTCCCTCCTTTCGGCGGAATTCGCTGGGGTGCGGCCTTTGTGGGAAGTGGCCGCGTTGCATCAGCTCGCTACGGCCGACGTAGTCCATGAGGACGCGCTTGGCGAGGACGGAGATTTTGTTCTCGTTGCGCATTTTTGCGACGCGCTCGAGGCGGGCGGCTTCGTCTTCAGTGAACTGCAGGTGCAGTGTCTTCGTCATTTTGATTCTCCATCTTGTCTTCGATCGCGTCGGGGTGTAGGCCGACAAATACGCCGTCGGCGCCGGCCTCCAGGGCTGCCAGGACGGCGCCAATAATCCGTTCAAACGCGGTGTTGGGATCGAAACCATGAACCGTTCCCGCTTGCCGGAAAAGGGCGGTCGCCTCTTGGGGCAAAAGAATCACTGCACACCCCGTTTCCTCCCCCAACTTTTCCATTAGATCATCTGCTTCTGTCGACGTCTCCATCGGCCCACCTACTCTCGGCTTGTGGGTTGTCATCGCGTCATTCCTCCTGTGGTAGCGTGATGCCGCGCTCAGACAGGCGCTGCACTGCCGCCTGGAAGCAGGCGCGGCAGTACTGGTCGCTGGTGGATTGCAGGATGGTTGTGTGAGCGTCGGGCTGTGTCTCGCGCCCCTTCATACCGCACACGCCGCACAGGCCCTGCTCGACGCGGTCGAGCCATCGACGGGGCGTACCTTCTTCGGTGCGGCTCCTGGCGGCGGTGTTGGCCTCGTCGGCGGTGCGTGGCTGGGGGTCGAAGAGGGCGAGCTGGCCGCGTTGTGGTTTGGTGGTCATGCTGGCTCCGGGCGGTAGCTGGGATCGAGGCCTGTGACGGTGTCGAGGAGCAGGGCGGCGGAGGGCAGGCCGTCCAACTCGCCACTATCCAATCGCTCCCTGAAATCGAGAAAGCAAAGCACAGCGTGGCGGACGACGTCGCTGGGGGTGGCCAGCGAGGCGTCGCCGTTGTTCTGCGATCGCACGATGAGGAGCTCAATCAGTTCGACTTCGTTGTCGGTGAAAACGACGGTGATCGGTTTAGCCATCCGTGTCCTCGATGTGCCTCAGCCGCGTCTTGAACTGCAGGGCATCCTGCTTCGTGCGGAAGACGAAGGTCAGGCGGCCGTTGATAACGCCGATCGCAAAGTTTTCGTCCTGCAGGTCCCGGGCCAGGCCAAGAATCATGGGCGCGGGGATGATGACGTTGTCGGCGCCGATGACGGCAACACTGTGGTAGCTCTTGTCGTCGATGCGCTCATATTCGTATGTGGTGCGGATAGGGGATAGGTTAATGGTCATGCGCTGCCTCCCATGCGTGCGGTCGGTACTGCCGTACCCAGCGCAGGCCGCCGGCCATGGCCAGGCCGGGTATACGGTAGCGGGTGAGGCGGCTCTTGGTGATGACCTTGCCGGTCTTTGCGTCGCATACGATCCAGCCCCAGCGGTGGGTGCAGGAAAAGCGTTTGTGACTGGGGAACACCCCCAGGCGCAAGCCGGGCAGGCGGGCGACGAAGGCGCCGTCGATGGGTTTCCATTGTGTCATGCTTAATCCTTTCTGTGGACGCGAACCGCGACAACCAGGCCCGCGCGCGTGGATAACTCCGATCCTGATGCAAGTTAAACTCACTTTAACTGCACTTAACGCGAACTTAACTCAGCCGCCGGGGATAACTTTTTCGGGCCCGGCGCCCTGATTTCGCTTCTCGATGGCGGCTTTCGCTTCCGCTTTCGCTACCGTCATGCAAGCGGTGCAAACACCCTGGATCAGGGAAAACTGATCGAGCGGCTTTACCTCATTGCAGCGCCGGCACTCTTCGCCCTCCTGGGACGGCGCCTGGGCGGCTGCAATTTCGCAGGCTTTGCAGGCGGCGGAGCCACGGTTGAATTGGAAATTGGACAGATTTTTGTTGCATGTCGTGCATGTTTTCTTGCCCCGGCCGTCTTTCTTCTTTGCCTCGACTTGCTGCTTCTCCTGGGGCGGGGGCTCAGGTTCCGGTTCGGTCTCGGCCTCGGCGGTTTTGCGGGTGCAGCGCAGGCATATTGTCGCGCCGGATGGATAGGCACCGGCGTACTTGTTTTCGTTGCAAGAGGGGCAGGTGCGGTAGTTCTCCGGCTTGGCTGTGCTGGTGAGGGGGGACGTCCAGGTCGGATCGAGCATGCGCTTGGCAAAGCTGAGCATGAGGTCCTGGAAGGTGTCGGGATCGTCGGCCTCGAGGCGGGCGAGCTCGGCGCTGGGCAGCGACTGGAGCCAGTCGTCGAGCGTCATGCCGGCGCGCTCGGCCAGGATTGTGTAGATGTTCTTCTCGGCTGGTGATAGTTTCACGTGGAACTTTCCTCCTTTTTGCCGCGCTCATCTGCCATCAACTCCACTGCGTCTTCAACGGCCGCATATGTAGGAGCGAAGCCGAACTTATCGAGAATCAAACTCCGTAAATAGCGAGTCACTTCGTATCTAATCTGGCTGGAACGTTGGGTGTTTTCGTACAAAATGTTAGGTTCACCGTCCACATGTACGCCTGACACACCCAGTTTCTCAAGTGCCCTGCGCGCGTTGGCCACGCTGGTGGTCTTGATGGTCCCTTTTCTCGTGAGCTCCCATTTTTCAGGCATGTACTCTCTCCCTTGTCGCTATCTCCTCATGACACGCTTTGCACAGCCGGCTCAGGCTGTCCGGACGGCTGGTGTGGGGATAAAACAGGCTCGGCCATTTGCGTTTCGAGCAGCGCAGGCACTGGCGGCGAAGCTGGCTGGCTTGCTGTTTCTTGGCGGGCTTCCGGCGGGACGGCCTGCTTGTCCGCCGCCGGGCGTTGAAGCACTGCTTGCAATCCGGCCTGTGGCCGTCGGAGATGCTCTTGTCGACGCTGAATTCTGTCAGGTTCTTGGTCTGCTGGCATTTCGTGCAGCGCTTGAGGCGGGGGGCGGTCGTCATTGGGTTTGTCCTCCTTGGGTTCGAGCCAGCGGGCGGTGAGCAGGATGAGGGCGTTGTCTTTGTCGGATGCGGCGCTGGCGGTGAGGGTGTCTTGCAGGAGGTCGCGGCCGCGGCGGCCGGCGGCGCGGTAGGCTTCGACCATCTGCTCGAGGCGTTGCGGCCAGTCGATGCGGTAGGGGAAGTCTGGCCAGCGTTGGTGGACGAGGTCGGCGAGGATGTCGACGAGGCGTTCGCTGCGGGTGCGGGCGGCGGTGGCGGCGCGGTGGTGCCACTCTTCGTCGGAGAGTAGGGTTTGCAGCCGGTCACATTGGTGGCGGATGGCGAGGTATTCATTCTGCGTATGCCGCCATTTTTCGGGGTCGACTATGGAATGGTCGTTCAACTGCACCTGGAGTTGATCGGCGCGTTCCTGCAGTTCGGCGACGCGGGCGGCGGTTGCTTCGTCCATATCGGCCTCCTGTAGGCTGGGATCGGGGGCGTCGGGAAGGGTGAGGGTGTTGTAGACGGCTTCGGCGGCGGCGGGATCTTCGAGGGCGGCTGCGGGTATGAGGACCTGCCGGGGCGCTTCGGGGGGTTGGCCGTTCATTTCCTGCTCATCGGTCCAAACCGATGAATATACCCCCCGCAGCTCCGCTGCCTTTTTATGATCTTTAGTAGATCTTAGATCTTTAAGATCTTTAGTACTACTGTGGGAAGGGATTTCATATCCCTCTGACGCGCGTTCAACGCGCGTCCCGTTATCCGAAGGGATTTCATATCCCTCTGACGCGCGTTCAACGCGCGTCGATTCGGGACGCGCGTTGAACGCGCGTGACTCGAGTAATTGAGGCTGTACTGACTTCTCTTTTGACTTGGTTTTGAGGGCGTCGAAAAGATCCCAGAATTCCTGCCAGATGATGTCGATATGGAGCCATCTATCCTGTAGGTAGCGGCGTCCGTTATGCTCGATGACTAAAATCTGTAGATCGATCAGGCGTTTCAGTGAGCGGACAAGCGTCCTGTTGGCGTGTTTTTTCCCCCGGTATGGCATAAGACCCAGGAGATCGCTAAAGCTGATGTCAAGGGACCGGGTCTGGTGGTCGTTCCATTTGTGGCAGATGGTCATCATCAGGACGTGGTCAGTGTTTTCGAGCTGCCAGTTTTCGCATTTTATGAAGGCTTCGGTTCGTCGGGTCCCCATAGCTACGCAACCCCCGATCGTTCCAGATGCCCCGGATGCCTCTCTTCGTGGCAGCTGCGGCAGAGCACGCTCGGCCTGTCGGTGTTTTCGAGTCTTGCGGCCTGGCGAGCGATGCCGTGATAGAGGCAGTCGATGCAGAGGCCGCGGATCTGGATGTGGAGCGGGCCGGTGACGGGGCCGAGGAGACGCGCCTTGGCCTTGCCGGCGCTCTTGGCGTCGCCGACGGTGCGGTAGTGGGCCTTGCTGAGGAAAAAGGGGCACTGCTGTCGTACCAGGAGGTAGCGGTAGCAGCCGTTGGCGGCGCGGATGACTTTGACTTTCTTGCGGGCGGTGGTCATGGGTTGCCTCCTCTTGACAGATGATTTGGATGGGGTAGAATAGAAAAAGTCCTTAACGGACGCGCAAGCGCCCGGGTTCTCCTCAAGAATTGGACATCTGCGAGTCAGGGTCGACCGAACCCTGGCTCGCATTCTTTTTTGCCCCGCTGGGTTACATCATCCGACACACAACATGCGGACGCGAAGAAGCCGGGCACGATAACCGTGTCCGGAGGGAATGATTTTCTTGTTGCGTTTTTGTACAAGGTGTGCGTTGATGATTGTTAAGTCACGAGTGTGTCGTGGCCCAGCAGGGCTGGGGGGGTTGGTTTGTGGCCGCCCCCCGGTTCTGCGCCTCATTGCGCAGAGGAAAGGGTATCGCAGGGACCGGAAATGGTCAAATCGCAAAATCTTCTTCGGTCGGCATGATGGCGACGGGCCGGGCTGGGTCGCGGGCGATGGCGGCTTCGATGGCTTGGGCGTTGAGTTCTTCGTAGTCGATGAGGAAGTCGACGGCGGCCTCGGCTTCGATGGAGTCGGGGCCGTGGACTTGCTCGCGGCGGACGAGCTCATTTTCGAGGCTGGCGCGGATCTGCAGCACGGAGCCGAAGCGGGTGCGCAGGTAGCGGAGGCGGGCCTGGTGGTCTTTGCGCTCTTTGCGGATCATAGTTCCTCCTAAACTCCACAGAACCCAGTGCATTCTTCATCCCAAAGAGATAGCTGGCTATCTGCCAGGCGCTGCATCTGGTCCTTCTTCGCTTGGCGCGCTGCGTCTACTTCGACTGCTTCACGGAGAGGAATTCTGCGGACGTGGAGGAAAATTTCGGCGTCGGCTGGGCCTACGTGTCTTATAGCGTCGTCGATTTCGCATGCCTCGGTGAACTGTTCTGGTTCTGTCTCTCGGATATGCAACCATTCAGCTGTGCTGTGAAAGGGGCAACCGACGCATGCGCTCTTGGCAAGCAGGCGGCTGGGGTAGCGTTCGGCCCACCAGTCTTGGCAATCGACGCGGCTCATTCGCAAATCTATAAGTGGGTAAACGTTGCGTATGAACTGAACGTCTGAATCGCGTTGCCTGGTAAATTCGTCTATGCTGATGCCCAACAATTGATCGACCTGCAGGCCGGCTGGTATGCGCAGGCTTCCGGGGTATCCCATGATCTCTCTGATCTTGCGGCGGATTGGTTTTATCTTGTAACGGGTGGTGCATTGGCGGCGAGCGCTAAAGCTGTGCGATCCGTCTTTGTTCTTTTGAAATTTGGGGATGTCGATATATCCCACCGCGCCAGAGTGACCTCGCCCTTCTCTTAGTCTATCTTGCAGGCGGTGTCCAATGCTTACTCTGTGGATCGGGAAGGGCAATTCGCTTTCGAGCCAGTCAAGGTGGGTATACACGTTGATCGGTTCCCATCCGGTGTCAGCAAAGATCGCCGCGTCTGGGGTCTCGATTTCGCCGTGGGCTGCCATAAGTGCCAAGACGGTCGACTGCACTCCGGCGCCGAGCGATAAAATTCGAAGGTTTTTACTCATATCAGCGGCGGCTCCAGTCCTGCGAAGGGCAGCTGACCGGCGAGGCGCAGCTGGCGGTGTTTGCGGTTGGCGGCGCGTTTGGGGCCGTCGTAGGTGTTGTGGCATAGCTGGCAGAGGGCCTTGAGGTTGTCGTCGGTGTTGTTGGCCGGGTTGTGGTCGAGGTGGGCGACGGTGAGCACGACCTTGCTGCCGGTCTCTGGGTGCGGCCAGTAGTTTTCGCAGCCGCATTCTTCGCAGCGGTTTTGGGCGCGCTCGAAGCGGATGCGGCGGGAGATGGCGGGCCAGTCGGGCGGGTAGAGGGCTTTCTGGTCAGGATGGATCGGCATTCGTTCTTGCCTCCCTCTCAATCAATAAGTAAGCCGACGTGGTGAACGCGTCCAAAACGTCTCTGTCGGTAATGACCTTGAGGTCCCCAATCTTTTCCAGCGTTTCAACAAGCCGATCAAGGCGGTCCATATCTATTTTGTCGATCAGCTTTATCAGCTTCTGAAGCTGCTCAAGTTCGAGATACATTCGATTAGTCACTCCCCTTTCGCATACAACTGAGCCATTCCGCTTTGCGCGGCGGCGGCGTTCCGAGTATACCGCGCCGGCATCCTGGCCGACTGCCAGCGCCCGTGTTCCATGATAGCTGCCAGTGAGATATTCGCCGCGGCAAGCGCCTGGGCCGCGCCGACGCGGAGGCTGTGGCCGGTGTAGCCGGATCCGAGGCCGGCGGCTGCACAGGCGGCGGCGATGCGGTTGGAAATTTGCGGGGGCGACAGATCGAAAATCCAGTCGGGGTCCCCGTCGCGGCGGCGGGCGGCGTAGATGGCCAGCGCTGACATCGTGGCCGGTGAGATCCAGAGGACCTTGCCTTCCCCGCGTTGATCGGTTTTGCTGTGGCGGACGGTGAGGCGGCCGCTGCCGTCCTCGGCGCGGCGGATGTCGGACCATTTGAGATCGGCCGTTTCGCTGCGGCGGAGCATGCCGTCCCACATCAGACAGCAGAGCGCGTAGTCCTGCAGGCCGCGGGCGCGGGCGGTTTGCCAGCTTTCGGGACGGCCGCCGCGGCCGCGGCGTGGCCGGGTTGCGGTGGCCTTGATCGCGGCAAGGTCGCCGCGTGAGATCGGGCGCGCCTGCTTCTGGTTGCCGGCGTGGTTGGCGCGGGCAAGGCCGGCGAGTACGATCTTGACGCCGTTGTCGGCGGTGGGGTTCGGCAGGCCGCGGCGGCGGTGGTAGTGGCCGATGGCGGCGGCGTCGAGGCCGACGGTTGCCGGCGCGGCTGTCTTTGCGCGCAACACCAGGTAGGCGGCGACCGCGACTGGCGCTGCCGGCAGGGCGTCGTACTGGCGGGATCGGCACCAGGCTTCGAAGCGGCGCCAGAGGCTGGCGTAGGTTTGGCGCGTCGATTGGGCGTGGGCTGACTCGGCCGCGGCGGCTATGAGCGCGGCGTCGTCTTCGGTGAGAACGACGTCGGCGGGATCGAGCGCGCCGCGGCGTAGTAATGGGTTGTGGGTTGTGGTAGACTGCGGTGAATTCACGAGCTTGCTCTCGTGGATAGGCCGGCTGGGGTCTCCCGCCCCGCCCGGCCACCTCTTTCGAAGCGGACTTCCAGATTATCACATAGCAAAAAAGCGGGCAAGTGGGCGATTTGGCGCTCACAATCGGCCCGATCTGGTTGACAAACATCTTTGCTTCGCGTACATTGTGACCAAGCAAATTCGGGATACAGGAGGAATTGGCGTGAAAAAGATCATCACCCTCACGGTGGACGCTTCGGACCTTGAGGACGCGGAATACTATATCTGCATCCGAACGGATGGCAGCCAGGTTTATCGCGACAAAGGCGAAGGGTGGGTCGAAATCAAGGGCGCTAGTGTAGCAGTGGAGGATTTGGAAGACCCAGCCTGAGCGAACTGTAGTACCCGATCTTGATTTTCTTTAGGGCGGCGGACTGATCACCCGTAAGCCCACAAATAACGAAGAAAATCGCCCAGCCCGCTACGGCCGGCCGGGCAGAGAAAGCCGCAAGCGAGCGCTCGCTTGCGGCTTTTTTGTGCTATACTGGTGACACCTCGGCAGAAAAACTCCCCGGCAAAAAAGCATAGAATGGCAGGGATTAGTAGGAAAAAGGGCGCCGACGCGTTCATTTTGGCGATTGCCTCTGGCAAGACAGTCAGGGATGCGGCCGCGGCTGCTGACATCGTCGAAAGCACCGCGCACCGGCGCCTTCGCGATCCCAAAGAACAGTGCGATCAATGGCAGGCGGCCATCGCTGCCAAGCGCGCCCAGCTCGTCGATGAGGCCGCCGGCAAGATCACCGCGCACCTGAGCGCGGCCGCGGACGCGCTCAAGGAGCTGATGGCGAATGGCGAGAGCGACAACGTCCGCCTGGGCGCGGCGCGTGCGCTGCTCGATTTCGGGCTGCGCTATCAGCCGGGCGGGGAGGAGGTGTCGCATCACCATGCCGGGCCGCCGATGAAGGCGGAGCTGGATCTGAGCGGCGATGCGCTTGAGGTCCTGCGGTCGCTGAATATCGGCGATGCGGATTCCGGCGAGTAGGCAATGGTGGCCAGGAGAGCCGACGCCAAAGCAGGCGGCCGCGCTGGCGCTGTACGGCATCCCCGATCTGTTCTATGGCGGGGCCGCCGGCGGGGGCAAGTCGGAATACCTACTGATGGCGGCCAGTCAGTTCGCCGACCATGCGGACAGCCACGCGCTCTTGTTGCGCAAGACGTACAAGGAGCTCACCCGTCCGGACGCCTTGCTAGACAGGGCGAAGCAGTGGTGGGAGTTTCAGCCAGAGATCCGCTACGTGGCCAGCGAAATGAAGTTCGTGTTTCCCAGCGGGGCGACTGTCGAGTTCGGCCACCTGGGCACTGCCAGCGCACATTACCAGTACCAGGGCGGGGCGTACACGTTCATCGGCATCGACGAGGCTTCGCATATCCCGCAGGGGCAGATCGGCTACCTGCGACAGCGCTTGCGAAAGCCGAGAGGCGTGCCAGTGCCGCTGCAGTTTCGGATGGGGAGCAATCCGGGCAACGTCAGCCATCACTATCTGAAGCAGCGCTACGTCGACACGCCCAACACCACGAAACGCGCCTTCGTACCGGCAAAGCTCGAAGACAACGAGCACATGACCCCCGACGAGTACGAAGAGCAGTTCGAGGACCTGTCGGCGGTGGAGCGTGCGCAGCTGCTCGGCGGCGATTGGTCGGTTGTGCCGACGACGGAGTTCTTCGACCTCGAGAAAATTCGCTGGGTCGACGAGGTGCCGGAAGGCAAGTGGCGCTGGATCCGCAGCTGGGACTATGCCGCCACGAAGGCCAAGCCGGGCAAGGAGCCGGACTGGACGGCTGGGGGTATGGTCGGCTTTCTGGACGGGCAGTTCATCCTAGCCGATATGGAGCGCTTCCGCGAGGAGGCGGGCCAGACGATAGAGAGGGTAGTGCGCGTAGCGGGAATAGACGGGCGCCAGGTTGCGATTGTGGGAGAGGAGGAGGGAGGCAGCTCGGGCAAGAAGGTCACGACCTTCATGAGCAAGGAGCTTGCCGGCTACTCCTACACTGGACACCGGCCGACAGGAGACAAGGTCGAGCGCGCCCGGATCGTGGCGTCGGCTATCCGCAACGGAAACTTCCTGTGCGTGTCGGGCGGGACGTGGGTGTACTCGTTCATCGAGGAGATGCGCGGCTTCCCGGAAGAGGGGCTGCACGACGACCAGGTTGATTGCGTGTCGCAGGCGGTTGCGGCGCTGACAGACAAGAAGCGGCCGGGCGTGCATCGACGCCGGCGGGATAGATGACTAAAAAACATAATCCATGCCAGCGGTGCAAACAATTACAAACGCCAGGGCCAGACAAGCGCCCGCAACTCTGGACAGCGCTTCAACGGCAGGGGGTATATCTATGTTCCCCCTGCATTAACGAAGTCAAACAGGCTATAAACCGGGCGGCTAGATATGCGTGTGAAATGTAGAAAATTGGCAGGGCGGGATAGGTAAATGGGTATACGAAAATTTGTACGAAATTGGCTGGGCGGCGGGATCAACTCGCTGCTGTCCTTTCTCAAGATGCCGACGCAGGCCGGCGTCGACGTGAACGAAACGAACGTGATCGGACTGTCGGCCTACTGGTGCGGCGTCAACCAGATCGCCGACGGCTTAATGAACATGCCGCTGACTATCCGCCGGATCGAGGAAGGCGGCGAGCGGCGGCGCGGCCGGGAGCATAGCGTGATTGCCGCGCCGCGCTTCATGCGGCAGATACGCCAGGGCGCGATTGACGTGGTGGCAGACGACCATCCGATCAATGCGCTGCTGGCCGGCGGCGTGTATTCGTACCTTGACGAAACCGACTTCGTTCGTCTGATCGCCTACCATCTGCTGACGCATGGCAATAGCTACTGGAAAATCGACTCGAATTCGCGCGGCCAGGTGATGTCGCTGCAGCCGCTTTTGCCTGAGCGGACCAGGCCGCACGTCAACAAGGACAGCGGCCAGATCGAGTACCAGGTCATGGCGACGGACGAAAAGGGCGACCGCAAGACGCTGAAGGACGAAGAGGTCCTCCACTTCAAGGGCCTGTCGCGCGACGGCATTTACGGGCTGAGTCCGATCAGAGTGCTGCGCGAGGACCTCGGCCTGGCGCTGGCGGCCAACCGCTACGGCGCGCGGTTCTTCGCCAACGACGCCACGCCGACGACGGTACTCCAAACTGAAACGGACACCCTGACCGAAGACGAGATGGACCTGATGCTTGACCGCTGGGACCGCGACCAGGGCGGCGAGAACCAGCGCAGCACTGCCGTGCTGTGGGGCGGCGTGACGGCTCAGCGGATCGGGCTGCCGCCGGAAGACAGCCAGTTTCTTGAGACGCGCGTGCACAGCGTCCTGGACGTTGCGCGTATGCTCGGCTGCACCCCGACGAAGCTGTACGAAATGAGCCGGGCCACCTTCAACAACGTGGTACAGGAAAACATCTCGTTCGGCAACGACACCTTGCGTCCGCATGCCGTCAGAATGTGCGCGGCGATTGACAGTCAGCTGCTGGGCAATGATCCCAACTACTTCTGCGCCTTCGATGCCAGCAACATGCAGTGGGCGGATCAGAAGAGCCGCTTCCAGGCTTACAAGATCGGCATCGACACTGGCTTTTACAGCAAGATCGAGGCCAGGCGCAGCGAGGGCCTGCCGGACGAGATGCCGGATGATGGCATGGCCGACGACGAGCCCGACATGCCGGACGATGAGCCGGAACCGGACGCGCCGGAAGACGACGACATGCGCCGGCGGGCAACGCGGGTGGAGGTCGACGTAGACGCGTTCATGCAGGACGTGGTCGACGGCTTCGATGAGGCGGTGGTAGAGGCTACGTCGGAATACGGCAAGGAGATCGAGGGCTTCTTCGAGCACGTGGCCGAAGAGATCTACGACGGCAACACGGATTCGATGTCGAAGTGGGTGACGATAGCCGTCGAGACTGACGAGGACCTGGCCACGATTGCGAATGAAGTGGACGCCGTCTTCGACACGGTCAAGGTGAATGAGCTGCGCGACGGCAACCTGACGCCGATATACGAGGAGCTGACGGAGACGGTGATGGAGCGGGCCGTCGGCACGGTCAACAGCAGCCTGGGCGTGAGTATCAATCTGCCGGATCCGGTGCAGCGCCAGATCATCGCCGACGGCGGCAAGCGGGTCGGCCTGATCGACGTGGACCAGCAGAACAAGGACGCGCTTTTCCGGGCCCTGCACACGGCGCGCTCGGAGGGTATGGGCGTGCCGGAAGCGGGCAACCTGCTGAGAGAGCATCTTGAGGCGGGGCCGTACACCAATGCAGGCGTCGACTATCGGGCGCACATGGTGGCGCGCACGGAAGCCAAGCACGCCCAGCGCGTGAGCTCGTTGGCGACGTATGATGAGGCGGGCTGGGAGGTGATGGCGCTCGATGCCCAGCTGGGCGCTGATGTCAGCGACCCGGACTGCATCGCCCGCAACGGCCAGACGTTCACGGTGGAAGAGGCTGCCAAGGAGACGGACGCGGCGAGCGTGCATCCGAATTGTACGCTGACCTGGGTGCCGCATATACCATGATGGCAGCTGATCTGACCTGTGCGCTGAAATCAGCCTGAAATGGCAAAATGAGCATTTCTACCAGAGTAAACAGCTGTGCGCTGAAGCTGCTCTGAAATCAGCCGCTGAAAATTCGTTAAGCGCGATCCGCAACTTTGTGCTATAGTATGGTGGCACGTGGAACTTCGTAGTTCTCCCCGGCGGGATTTTCCAGATTGGCTCGACAGACCATACCTAGCCCAGCGTACCAGCGCCGGTTTCAGCGCGCGCCCAAGCTCTCTGTGCGCCAGCAGGAGAGCGGCGAGCTCGTTGTCGGCGGCTATTCGATTGTCTTCGATTCGCCCAGCGTGATGATCTGGGACTACTTCGAAGAGAGTGTCGACCCCGAGATCCGCATCGACTACGCCGACGACGATGTTTTCTCCCTGTTCAATCACAACTGGGATCACGTCCTGGGCCGTTTAGGCGCGGGCACGTACAGCATTGATCGCCGCGACGAAGGGATGTATTCCGAAACGACGCTGGCCGACAACGAATGGAACCGCAGCCTGGCGCAGTCGATTGAGCGCGGCGACATCGCCGGGCAATCGTTCGGCTTCGACATCCTGGCCGAAGAGTGGAACACCGCGGGCAAGCACCCGAAATCCATACTGAAGCATATCCGCCTTTACGAGACCACGATTACGCCGATCCCGGCATACCCGGCTACTGACATAGATGTGCAGGCCCGCGCCCGGCTAGAGGCTTTCGAGCAAGAGCGCGCCGAGCAGGGCGAGAGAGAGTTGAGTATGCTGCGTCTGGAGTGGGCGCGGCGCAAAATGAGAACTATCAGGAGAGCATGATGCTGAATGCGAGGAAGTTGCGGGAAGAGCGGGACGGGTTGGCGGTTCGCTCTGAGGCCATTGTCAAAGGTGCCGAGGACGAGAATCGCGGGCTGACGGAAGAGGAGGATGCCGAATGGCAGGGCCTCATTGATCAGATTGATTCGCATGACAAGCGCATTCGGCGCATTGAGGACAATAACAGTCGGGCGACGCCCCCGCCGGTCAAGACGGAAGACATTCCGGTCCAGGCTGGCGAGCTGCATGACAGCAAGGACCCTGAAGCCCAGCGGTTGAATTTCATCTCCTGGCTGATCGGCAACCAGCGCGGCGCCTCCTACATCATAGGCGACGCCTTTATGACCCCCGCCAAGCGCAAGCAGATGGAGCACGCGAAGCTGGGCGGCATGCGCTGGCAGCAGCTGGAGCGCAAGCAGCGCGACTACATGTCGCGCGTCGGGATTGACAGGGCAGAGCTCGAGGCGCTGGGCGTTGACACGCGCGCCCTGGGCGTCAATGTCGGTGAGTCCGGCGGCTACCTCGTGGACAGCATGATGGCCGGCGCCATCGACAAGGCGATGCTGGACTACGGCCGCATTCTGAATACCGGCATCAAGATGGTGTCCACCGCCACCGGCGGCCCCTATGATATGCCGCTGAACGACGACACCGCCAACCGCTCGCGCATCATCGGCGAGGGTAAAGGCACTGCCCGCACCGATCTCAACTATGGCAACGTCACGCTGGGCGCTTACAGGTACAGCACCGGCGTAATCCTGATCAGCCTGGAGGCTTTGCAGGACAGCGCGTTCGACCTGGAGTCGGAGGTGTTCGAGTCGTTCGGCATCCGGCACGGCCGCGGCATCGGCGAGGATTTGGTGACTGGCAGCAATGGCGGCGAGCCGGAAGGCATCGTCAATGCCAGCGTGCGCGGCTTGCAGTTGGCTACGAACAGCACCACGCTTTCCTACGACAACCTGGTGGACTTCGAAGAGAGTCTTGACGAGGCTTACCAGGGCATGGGTGAATACACTTTCAACCAGAACACGCGCGGCCTGCTGCGCAAGGTCAAAGACCTCGAGGGCCTCCCCATGCTACGGTTTATGGATACGCCTGATGGCCCGGTGTCGATCTTCAACAACAAGAAGTACACGATTGTGAACGAGATGCCGAGCATTGGCAACGGCAACCGCTTCATGCTGTGGGGAGATTTTTCCAAGTACTGCTACCGGCAGGTGATGGGGTTCCAGATTTTCCGGCAGATGGAGACGCACATCGAGGACGGGCAGATCGGCCTGATCGGCCATGCCCGTGCCGACGGCAAGCTGGTCGACGCCAGCAAGGGCGAGGAAGAGTCCGACGACACGACCGGCGCAATCCGGCACATGTCGGTCGCCTAACTGCGGCTGGCGCAGCCAGGCAGAGGCCGGCTGCTTAAGGAGAAACAGGTATGAACTTTCCGACAATGCACGAAAACGTGCGAACCGAGATTGCGATTGCGGCCACCGCCGGCGGCACGAATAACGTGAACGGGGCGTCCACCGATATGGACGGCTACCGCAATTGCCGCTTTACCACCGTGTTCGGCACCATTGCGGCCACCGCAGTCACGTCCCTGCAAATGCAGCACAGGGCTTTGACAACTGACAGCTGGGAGGACGTTGGCGACGAGCTGGATGTTGCCGCCGACGACGACAATCAGGTGTTCCAGATCGACCTTGCGGTTGTAACCAAGCGTTACGTCCGGGGCGTCGTGAATCGCGGCACCGCCAACGCCGCTATCGCCATTGCGCTGTACGACAAGTACAACGCGAAGGATATGCCGGTAGACCGGCCCAACACTGTCACGTCCGCTTTGGAGACTGGATAGTGGATAGGCGCGGGCATCGCCAGGCTGTTTCGGCTGCCGCCGTGCGGGTGGCGGCCGAGGCGCGGGCGGTGGAAGAGCCTATGCAGCGCGAAATAGCGGATAGGCAGCGCAAGCAAGACGAAATTTATTTGCGTTCTTTGAGGGGTGGACATGGCAGACGAAAGCCTGAGCCTGGTTCTCGACACAACTGACGACTCGCCGTCTGGTACGTTCTTGCTGGCGGGCGGGCGGACGTTCATTAAGTGCGATACGCACACTGGTGGCACGTGGACGCTGCAATCGCAGTCGCCGGAAGGCGTGTGGGAAGCCACCGACGTAACGATTGATTCGACGGTGGCCGAGCTCGGCTTCACTGCGCGGCCGGGCATCATTTGCCGGCTGAACGGCGGGACTACCGGCGCGCGTATGTGGGTTTCGAGGCGGGGCTAATGACGGACAGCAATCTTACCAGCCAAAATGCGGGCGGCGGCGGCGGCGGCCTCGATCTCATTCTGACTCCCAATCAGGCTGACACAACGCTTGATGGTTTGCATGCGCTGGGGGCAACGACACTCTCTCTCGATTCCGTCGAAGGAATCGTGGCAGGATCGTGGCTTGGGGTAGTCAATCTGCCCTATCAGGTTGCCAGCGTCAACGAAGCTGCGGGGACGGTAGAAATAACGTCGGGATTGGCTTCTGTCGCTGTGGACGGCATTGCGGTTTTTGCAGTGCCATTATTCGGTGCTGAGGCCACTCTTACGTTGCCTGAGCCTGTGTCAGGCAGCTATGCCGTCTTGGAGTTGGACGTAATCTGGCAAATGCTGAGTAGCAGCGGAACGTTGCGGTCAAACGGCTTCACGCGCGGTGGAGTGCATGACGACATTGGCTGGGCCTACGTTGAAAACAGGAGTGGTTACTGGCGCACGCATCATAATAGTCTTGAAGGAGATGCGGTTTCAATTACGTGTGGGATGCTGATTTATAGTCGGCGGCTTACTAATGCATGGTCTATTGAATATACGCCAGCGACGCGGCAGCTGTCGTTTTTGCCATTTGAGGTAGCTCCGGTTTCGGATTTCCTGCCGCGTGTGAGCAGCATCATCGTCCGCGGCAGATAAAGGGAGGAGAGTCAGGATGCCATTTAACCCCAAAACCACCGGCAGCGGTGGCCCGCCTGAATCCGAGCAAGGGGACGATGAAGAAGATGCCGATCAGTAGAGCGGTGAAGTTGATTGCCGTGGTCCTGCTGGCGGCACTGCTCGCGTGGTCATCCGTGCGCGACGCGGATGGCCAGGGCGTATGCGCGTCGCCATGCAGCCGCTTTTGCAGTGGCCTCAATGCTACCTATCCCGAAAACGCCCCGTGGACTCTCGAAGAAAGCCGGGAGGACGGCGACCTATGCTGGTGCAACTGTTGTGACGTCTCCCGCCAGATAAGCTACCAGGCGCGCATCCCCAACGTGGAGGGCGCCGCCACCGCCACGCCTGAATCGACGGCGACAGATACGCCTACGCCGACTGCAGTTCCGACGCCGATCCCCGCCACCGCGACGCTGGAGCCAACTTCTACCGCGACGGATACGCCGACATCCACCGCGACCAGGCGGCCGCCGACTGCAGTTCCGACGCCGATCCCCGCCACCGCGACGCCGCGGCCAACCGCGACCACACGGCCGCCGACCGCAGTTCCGACGGGGATCCCCGCCACCGCCACGCCGAGGCCGACATCTACCCGGGTAAACACGCCGACACTGGAGCCGACATGGACCACCACCCCAACCGCACCCGCGCCGCCAGACACGCCGACGGCCCGGACTACACCACGGCCTACCTCGTCGCCCGCGCCAACGGTGCAAGCGACGCCGACATGGACGCCTACTTTGAGGCCGCCGAGCACGCCCACGCCGAAGCCGGGAATCGTACCGCAGCCGGTAACGATTTTGCCGACGGCGACAGCGACGACAGAAATAGCCGGAATTAGCCAGGCTAATTCGCGTCCCGACCCGGGCCGCGCCTGCATCCCGACGCACGCTGCGGCGCCGGTGAGGCTGTGCCCGACGCATAGCGGCAGCGGCTGGTGGATTTACGACAGCGCGACGGGGCAGATTCTGCAGGATGCCGACGGCTGGAAAGCCTACGTGCCGCACGTCGAAAGGCTGCCGGCAGGGAGTACTCGAGTACTGTTCGCTTCGAAGCGGCTGGTGGCGGTGTGGCTGGGCAATCAGGTGGCAGTTTCGACGCGGTACGCCGACGGCAAGGCTTACGTGTTTAGCGTGTTTGAGGGTGGAAGGGTGGTGCACTGGCAATGGTGAGCATCCGGCTTTTCGTGCTAATGGTCTTGGTGGTGGTGCTGCTGGCTTTGCTGGCGGCGGTGGTGTGGCCGCTGGTGGGTTTGGCTGATGGCGCGGGGCCGGCGACGTCGACGGCGGGAGCTGGGCAGGCCGTCGGCCAGATTACCGGGATGCCCAACCGCGGGGGCGGCATCGGCGATCTGTCCGCCGGCGACGTGGGACCGGCGACGGTTCTGCTGGCCGAGTGTCCGGCGCTGCCGTGCTTGCTCGAGCTGGATATAGGCGGGCAGCCAGGCTATCTGATCGTGGATTATCCGAACCCGCGGGGTTAAGGCGTGAATGGACATCAACCAGATCGTGCAATATGGCACCCTGGCAGCCGTTGCGGTGGCGCTGTGGCAGGCATTTTATCAGCGCTCCAAGGACCGGGACGCCAACACGATATGGCGCACGGAAGCCGACATCAAGCTCGAAAGCATTGACGTGAACTGGAAGCCGCAGGTCAATTCTCGGCTCGATTCGCTGGACAAGCGCATGCTTAACCTGGACAAGCAGCTGGTCGATCACAACAAGGCGGTCATCAGTGAGCTGCGCAAGGTGAATGAGGGAATCAACAACTTGGGCACAACGGTGGCCTTGGCAGTGCAGGCAAGGGAGTATCTTGAGGAGCGCGTTGAAAAGCTCGAGGGCGGGCGCAATTGATCATGGCCGCCCGCGTCCGTTTCTGACCGGGCTGGCCTTATGTTCGGGCTGCGCGATTGATCATCTGCTTAGCGGCAGTCCGCTTTTCATTGTGGCGCTGGGCGTGGCGGCGTGCTTCACAACAAGGAGGGCAAGGTGAAAAACAGAATGATGAAGTGGTTTGAATGCGATCACTTGGACGGGGAGAAGTACACCATAGCGGAAAGGGTCAGGATTCTTGCCGAGGACATGGATGCCGATCTCGATGAGGGGCCGGAGAAGACGACTGGGCTGCGCAAGCTTCTCGAGGCGAAGGATTGCTTCGTTCGAGCGAGGATTGAAGGCGATACGGGGTAGCTCAGTGGTAGAGCCAGTGCCGGGTGAATCCGGCCAGGTGCGCAGGTTCGAGTCCTGCCCCCGTAACTTGTTTGGCGGCGTTTTGTCGCATATTCCCTGGGCCCGGGTAAATGGGCAGAAAGGAACCAATGATGTCGAAGAGTTTTAGCAATGTGATCATTCTGGTGTTTTGGCTGGCTGGCGGCTTCGCCGGCTTTGCGCCGGTGGTGGCCGCAGCCGGGATCGGCTCGATCCTGTTCCCACTGGGGACGGGGCTGGCAGTGGGGCTGTTGGGGATCGCGCTGGCGTTCGGGAAGCGGGCCAAGTCGTTTGACGGGCTGTGGGCACCGCTCAACCTGAATCTGCTGGCGATCTTCGCTGCGCTGGGCACTGTGATCGCGGTGACGCTGGGCTTTGGACTGCACCCGTTCATCGACTCGGTGATTGGTGACGCGCAGGCGTTGGCCGGCGCTGCCGTGCTGATCGCGCTGAATGCGGTGGTCGGCGGCGCGCTGGCTGTGATCTCGGCGCTGGCGGCGCGGGATGCGGACAGCGACGACGAAGCGCCGGCGACGAAGAGCGGCAGGTAGCTGTCGTGTGGCCCGGCCTGCAGGCCGGGCCACTACTTCGGAGGTGGATGGATGTTCGGATGGATGTTCGGCAAGAAACGGATAGCCGGCTGGAAGCTCAGCTGTGCGGAGCTGCAGCGGCAGCACGACGCTTTGGCAAAGCAGCACGACGCTTTGGCCAAGAAATACGACGCGCTGAACGTTCGCTACAACGGCGTCAACCAGGAGATCGGCGAGCTGCGCGCCTGGATCAAGGGAATTGAAAAGCGCGTCGACGGGCTAGAAGGGTTGTACGGCGGGGTAGCGGCAAGCCACGCCAAAGAAATCAAGCGGGTCAGCGACCTGCAGGAGAAGTACGACGACCTGGAGGAAAGGCACGCTGGTTTGGCGGCACAAGTTCTTGAAACCGGCTGCCGTGATGAGATTTGCCTGATGGGGCAGCGCATTGGCGCTCTTGAAAAAGCGCAACGTCTGGCGGGGCGAAAGAAGGTGCGGAGGCGGGACCCGCAGACAGGCCGGTTTGAATCGGTGTACGAAGACGAGCTCGAATCGGAATAGCACTACGTCTCTGCGGCGGCGGCGGGATAACTCAATAGCCGGGGGGACCCGACCGCATACTGCGGTGGATAGTGGCTGGCTCGCCCGGCCACTATCCAACCATTATTTGAAAGGCGATCATGGGTAACAAAATTGGGGAATTGACTGTCAAGCTCACTCTCGACACGTCCGACTTCGACAAGGCGCTGGCCCGTGCGCTTGGAAAAGCGGAGCGCCTAAAGGAAGTGATGAAGGAGGTGCGCGATCTCGAAATCCCGCTGGCGGTCCCTAGATCCGCTATACCTGCCGCGGAATACGAGTGCTGGCGATGCCACAGATTGTTCCCCCCACTCGCTCTTGCGTATGTCTTTTCTCGCCCCGATCGGCAAGAAGACAAGGGCGAAGGCTTTGCCTGCTCAACATGCTGCTCCCTGATCGACACTGACGACTTTGTAGTCACGGACAAAACGCTCGACCCCGAGCTATGACATCGACACTTTTGACAACTGAGAAAGTCGAAGAGCTGGTAATGAGCGGGCTGGCGCCGGCGCCGCTCGATATCCACGTCGACGCGGCCGACGCTTCGATCATCGACCTGTACGGCGCGCACAGCGGCTCTCGCACGGTGACGCTGCGGAGCGTGCGCAGCCTTCGCAAGAGCAGGGGGCGCAACCGCTATCTGGATTACGGCGACGGCTATTACGGCGGCTACGGCTTCGGCGAATACGTCGGCCACCAGGGCCAACGCCAGCAAGTTTATTTGCCGTATCCGCCGGCGCTGTCGGTGTCGGCCGTCAAGGAGTACGACCTGTACGAGCAGGCCAGCGACGCCGAGGACGTAGACGCCGCCGATTACGAGCTCGACCTGGGCGGCAATGTGCTTCGAAGGCTAGACCAGGCCTGGCAGACGTTCGTGCTGGTGACGTACACGCCGATCGACGACATGGCGAAGCGGCGCCTGCTGCTGGCGGACCTGGTGCGGCTGTCGACGCGGTACGACGCGACGATGCGGACGGCGGTGGGGCCGGGCGGCGCGGGGGTGAGCGTCAACCATTTGGATTACGAGAAGGAACGCAAGCGGCTGCTGCACAGGATGATGCCGAACCGGCCGGGGCATACGAGCGCATGAGCAGCCTACACCTGATGTCGATGCGGGCCGACGTGATACGCGACAGCGCCGAAGTGGGCGAGGATCCGTTTGGCCAGGCTGAGCTGGGGGATCCGGAGACGGTCGAGACGGCGACGGCTTGCGAGATCTGGAATAGCAAAGAGGACATTATCGTCAACGAGCGCCGCATCGCGGCCTGGTCGGTGTGGCAGGGGATCATGGACCTGCGCTCCGGCGTGAAGAACGGCGACTGCCTGACGAATTTCGAGCGGCCGAACGGGGCGACCATATTTCCGGCCGAAGATTTGCCCGCCGCGCAAGGCGGGCCGCAGGCGTTCACGGTGCGGGTGATTCGGGCGGTGGTGGCGCCAGGCGAGCATATCGGCCTGACGTGCGAGGCGATTGGAGGGGTGCAAGGTGGCTGAGGGATTTGATTTGGAGTGGAACGGCGACGCCATTGTGAACCAGTACCGCCAGGCGCAAGTGGATGGCGTCAATGAGATCGCCGTCCAGTGCGCGGTAAACGCGGCCCAGAACACGCCGGTCGTCACGGGCCTGGCGCAAGGGTCGGTCAAGGCGCTGCCGGCGCAAGTGCGGGGCAGCGCGGTAGGCGCGATCTGGGGATCGTTCGATGTGAACTACTACATCATTTTGGAGCTGCGGAAGAACATGCTTCGCAATGCGGCCGATGAATTTTACGGGCAGCTGCCGGCAGCCATCCGCAAGCACGCTAAGCAGGCGCGCGGCTCTATCGGGCGCTCGATCCCCGTCGGCTCGGCGGTAGCTATGACGCACCTGGGCCGATAGGATGACGACGCTGACGATATCCGACCCGATAGGGGCGCTGGTGGCCTGGCTGAAGCAGGATGAGCAGCGGGCCTTAATCGGCGCTGACACTTACGTGACGACGCTGCCCTTAAGATCGCAGGCGCTGCCCATCATTTTCAAGCTCCCTGCGACGATTGCACTGAAAAGCGCGGGGAGCGGATCGGGCATGGGGCACGACGAGCAAGCGCCCTACGCGTCAATACGAGTTGATGTATTGGCATTGGCTCGCACCGACTTCAAAGCTTGGCGGCTTGGCCTGCTGGCACACCGGGCGATATTGAAGGCGCGAAATAAGAAGGTGGGGTATGACCACGATGGCATCGACTACAAGACGCGCTTTATCACAATCGTGCAGACAGGCGGGCCGCTTCCGCTCACAGATGAGACGACGCGCTGGCCGGCCGTTCTGAGAGTATTCAACGTAGAGGCGAGCGAGGTGCTCGTCGACCTACCATAGTTCCCCCGGCGGGAGTAGGAGCATGTTTGGAGAAGTGATTGCAGGACCGATTCAGATCTACCGCGCGCCGGTCGGCACGGCTGAGCCGCTGCCGCCGTCGGATAGCCCGCCGTCTCCCTGGGTGCTGGTCGGCGGAACCCAGGCGACCGATGAGGTGCAGACGTACAGCAAGGACGGCCTCAACATTGCCATGACCGACGAGCGCGAAGAGGTCGAGGTGATGAACGAGCTCTACCCGATCGACGAGTTCATCACGTCCGCCCGGCAGAAGTTCGAGGTCAAGCTGAAGGATATGACAATCCAGACCATGGGCATGCTGATCGGCAACACTGTAGTCGATACGCCAGCGACCGCGAGCGATAAGGGCTATTACCGAACGTCCACGCAAAAGGTCTTCCGTCCGCCGAAGCACGCGATTCTGGTGGTGGGATTTACCCCCTACGACGATCTTGAAGATGATGCCGAAGGCGGGATGAACTACTGGGCGCCGCGCGTCACCTTCAAGGGCCCCGGCGCGTTCGACCGCAAGCTGAGCACGCCGGCCGATGTGACGTTGATGGTCAACTGCATGGTGCATCCGACGCTGGGCCTGGGCTACACGACCGCGAACTACGCGCCGACCATCTAGGAGAAAGGATACTCCCCGGTATGAGCGAGAAGAAGAAGGATCCGGAGCTGCGCAAGATCTACAGCTTCGATGATATGGCCAAGGTGGATCGGGATGGATTCGATCTCTTCGGCACCGAGTATCACTTTGTGGGCCCCCAGGATGTCGGCGGCCAATTCATGGCTGATGCGCGGGCCCTGCAGGAGCGCATTCCGCAGATCGAATCTCAGCAAGCGGACAGCGACGACGAGGACGAGCAGGTGCGCCTTTCTGAAGAGCTGCTGCGAGCGCTGATGCAAATGACGCAGGTTATCTTTTTCGAGGAAGTGCCAAAGAAAATCCTGATGAAGATGAGCGTGCGCCATCACCGATTCGTACATGATTGTTTTACCGAAGCCTCGGCCGGCGATGGAGGGGAGGCGGCGGAGGCGGCGGAAGAAGAGTAGACCTTCGGGACGTAGACTGGGGAATGTTAGCCGCTAGGTGTCAGCGGTTCTATCGAGCGGGGGAGCCGACAGTATGGCTGACAATGCCGTTGGTTCGCCTCGCTTTTTTTGTGCAGGAAATTGAAGGGCTGAAGGCGGAAGAGTCTCTGCGCCGCGTAAACGAAATCCGAATCGCAAACGCTCCCGGCGGCGAAGGCGGAGACAGTGCGCGAATCCTTGAGGCTGAATGGCGAGAGCATGCCAGGCGGGACGACAGGATCAATCAGGCAGAGCAGCCGAAGATGACACGCCAAGAATATGACGCCCTCTTGAAAATGGCGGGCGTGGCGCGGCGGGAGTGGGTGATAAAAGATGAAGCATAACAAAAGCGGGGGAAAACTCCCCCGCTTCCGGTACTACCCAAGCCATGCCACACCAAGCCGCGCCGAGCCTAACCGAGCCGCGCCATGCCCTGCCCGACCATGCCACACCGGGCAACTACATTATACCATGAGGCAACCCAAGTGGCTGATCTAGGCAACGCAACCTTATATTTGGGCACCGACGATTCCAAGATGCAAAAGGGGATGGCGGATGCCGAAAGAAGCACGTCGAGAACGCTGGGCGCTATGCGCACCCTGGCTGTCGGCGCTGGCGTCGCCGCCGCTGGCGCAATCGCGGCCATAGGCGCATCCGCGCTCAACGTCTCCAACGAAACAGACAAGGCCACCAAGAAGATCCGGGCGCAGCTGCGCACCACCGAAAAGGAAGCGAAGCGGCTGGGCAAGGTCGCCAAAGACGTTTTCAAGAACAACTTCGCTGACAGCATCGAGGAGTCAGGCGAGGCTGTCATGCTGCTGTCCGAGCAGCTGGGCGATGCCGCCAGGGGGCAAGAGCAAGCGCTGGTAGAGGCAGCCTTTGGCCTGCGCGATGCGTTCGGCCCGGAAGTCGACAAGGTGATCGCCGCGGTCAGCACTTTGGTTGACGAGTTTGACGACCTGGATCCGACACAAGCGATGGACCTGGTTGTTACGGGCTTTCAGCGCGGCCTCGACAAATCGGGCGACTTCCTTGACAGCATCGGCGAATACTCCAATTTGTTCTCTGATGCCGAGTTCTCGGCGGCTGAGTTCTTCAGCACGATGGAAACGGGGCAGGCGGGCGGCGTTCTTGGCACTGACAAAATCGCCGACGCGATGAAGGAATTCCAGATCAGGTTGATCGAGGGCAGCGACGCCGTCAGTGAAGCGCTGACAGGCGTTGGCTTGAACGCCGACGAGATTTTCGCGGGCCTCAGCGATGGCACGCTCAGCGTCAAGGATGTGTGGGACCAGTTGCTACCGGCTATCAATGCAATCGAGGACCCGCTTGAACGTAACCGGGCGCTGGTGGAACTGCTGGGCACGCAGGCGGAGGACCTGGGCACAGACTTTACAGAGGGACTTGATAGCGGCAAGACATCTCTGGAAGAAATGGAGGGCGCAGCTGAATCGCTGAACACGCAGTATGAGAATGTAACCGACAGCATATCGGCGCTGTGGCGAAATGTGATCGTGGAGATCTCGCCGCTGACCGATCTGCTTGTCAGCATGGCAAACACCCACCTGCCGGCGATCTCCGGCTGGGTGACGAAAACATTGCCGGGCGTGGTGACTGCCATGACTGGCTTCCTGACTGACCCGCAGAACACGCTCAAGAATATGTTCGCCCTGCCCGATAAGGATGTCTTCCTAATTAAGCTGAAGTTGCGGTGGGCACTTATCAAGAGAGATTTCAAAGCGTGGCTTACGACGGCAGCCGAGCGCATCACGGACTTCTTCGCGGCGCCGGACACGAAGGCATTTTTTATCAAGCTGAAGTTCAAGTGGCTCATCATAAAACGTGATTTCAAAGCGTGGCTGACAACCGCATCTCAACGCATAACGGATTTCTTCGCGGCGCCGCTTTCTGAGCCGCTTGTGCAGGCCATGCAAAGCACCTGGACAACGGTGAAAGACACCTTCAAGACATGGGTGGTGGACCATCTGGTGGCCGACTACATCCAGCTGCCGGACAATGTCACCTGGTCGGATGCGCTCAAGGTGGTGTGGGAGTTGGTTCAGACCGGGTTCAAGAGTTGGGTAGTGGACCATCTGATCGCCGACTACGTGGAGATTCCGGGCGAGGTGAACTGGTTGAATGTGCTCAAGGGCGTGTGGGAGACGGTTCTGGCCGGATTCAAAGCGTGGGTAGTGGACCATCTGGTGGCCGACTACATCCAGCTGCCGGACAATGTCACCTGGTCGGATGCGCTCAAGGTGGTGTGGACGTCTGTTTCCGCCATATTCAAGACGTGGGTAGTG
>CBDCPY010000002.1:0-79694 GCA_965220425.1 Candidatus Azophilus sp.
ACGGCTTGGCCCGACACATTCGCCGCGAGGTTCCTATCTACATCGGCAAGGACGCCCACAACATCCGTCGAAATCGACCTCGAAGCGGCCATAGGGTTTGATGTACATGTAGATGAGCGGTCGCCACCGGGGCGTTTCGGACCGACTGGACCAGTGGGCGGCGACACCTCATGCGTTCGCGGAATGTTCTGCACGATGGCAAGATCTGAACGCTCGACCCGTTCAGGCCTTCATGGAAGAGAGGACGTGAAATGACCGACAAGTGGATAGGCCCGCGCGTCCTGTGCGGCGACTCGAACCCTCCTCCGGACGGATACGAGTATGTGCGGCGCTATGCCGACGATGTACGCCTCGCCGCCGGCTCAGGCACCACGCTCGAGAACGAGAACGTTGCCGGCCATGTAGCGTTCCGCCGAGACTGGATGCGCCGCCACGGACTGCGCGCCGAGAGGTGCAGCCTCGTCGACGTGACCGGCGACAGCATGGAACCCGAGCTCTTCGACGGCGATTCGGCCCTTGTCGACCACTCCCGATGTGACCCTGTCGAAGGGGCGATCTTCGCCCTGCGCACCCTGGAAGGTCCGCTGGTGAAGCGGCTGCGCTTCCATGACGACCGCTGGTGGGCGAGCAGCGACAACGACTCATCGGAGAACGGATCACGCCCTCTGGACGGAGACGACGGGATTATCGGTCGGGTGGTGTGGTGGGCGCACAGGATCGTCGAGGGTGAGCCGCAGCCTGCGTCGGAGTGAGGAAGTGCTCAGCCGCTGCGCGTTATCTTCTTCAAGATGTCCATATATGCACGTTCGGGCCGTCTGGGCCCACAACGTCAGCCCCATCCCGGCACGACCGAATCGTTACCTCTGAGCACCGCCGTCTTGAATCGCGTCGAACACTGGTATGTAGTGCCAAGGCTTTTCTTGTGCCCAATAACTCATTGACTTCCAATAAGTTTTACTTTTCTACTGTCGAAGACGAGTGTAAAGATTAATCACCTGAATTTGATCGGTGCCCGCTACTGGGTACGTTGGAGCGAAGGAACACGTGAGGTTTCCTGGCATCAGTTGGTCGTGATGTATTTCGTTCTCCATCACGACCGAGAATGTGACGGCCTGAACCTCTGGAGATCTCGTGGCCGGGTTGTGCGCGACAAGCCCTCGACGAGCAGCTCCAGGCTGGCGAGGTTATGGCCGCTCGCAAAGACGTCAATGTACGGCAGCGCCGCACACATGCCTCGCGCGAGCGGCTCGAAGGCAGGATCCTGTTTGTGGGGGTTGAGCCACACGACACGATGCGCGAGGCGAGAAAGCCGCGCCATCTGCTGTCTGAGGATCCCCGGATCGTCCACCTCCAGTCCATCCGAGCAGATGACCACCGTCGCCCCTCGAGCAAGGCCGCCGTGTCCATGCACGTCGAGGAAGCGCTTCAGGGACTCGCCAATGCGTGTGCCGCCGTCCCAGTCGAGCACCTCGCCTGCGGCTCGCGCAAGTGCTTCGTCTGGAATGCCTTGGGCCAGCGCGCGGGTAATGCGGGTCAGGCGCGTTGCAAAGCAGAAGGCTTCCCAGCGACGCTGGGCGTGCACTCCGGCGTGCGCGAAGAACAATAGCGCCCGGGAGTACGTCGCCATCGAGCCGGAAACATCGAGCAAGAGGATGACCCGGCGAGGATAGTCGCGCCGAGCCCGCCACGCTCGGTGCAATGGCTCACCTGCAGTGCGGAATGACGCGCGAAGCGTCCGCCGGAAGTCGGGCACACCGGCTTGGGCCGCTCGGTACCGGCGCGAGCGGCGGGTTGGGACGACCAGACGTTCGCCCGCCGCGAACAACTCCCGGAGCTCCTCCTCGGTGCAGTTCGCAAAGCTCTTGCGCCGCAGCAGCTCGATGGGGCTCGCGAGGGCGATTTCTCGTTCCGCTTCCTCATCGCTGCGATCCCCCACCCCGCCAGCCCGAGCCGCCTTAACGATCGGCGGCGGCTCGGAACGAGGTACGCGCGTGAATCCGGGCTCTTCATATGCGAAAAACGCCCAGAACACGGCATCGTAGACGGGAATGTCCTCACGGCGAGCGATGAGCGTGGCCCGACCCGCCCAATAGAGATTGCCCGGCTCAAGCGCAGCGGCGGCCCGACAGAAGTCGAGAATCCGTCCGCTGCCCACCGACAGACCCTCATCACGCAGCGCCCGTCCGAAACGGGTGAGGCGCTCAACCGGGTCACTCACCGGTGATTTCATCCAACCGCGGTTCGACGCGGCGCAGATCGTCGTGATGCTTGAGCGCCAAGCCAAGCGTCATGCGACCCGTTTCGCCGTCCAAGGCCTCGGTCCCTAGCAAAGCCAGTGCGTGGGCCCAGTCGATTGCCTCAGCCGCACCCGGCCGCTTGATCAGGTCAAGATCGCGGAGGCGGGAGATGGCGATGGCGACCGAACGCGCCAACGGCTCCGACACGCCGGGCGCCCGCAGGCGGATGATCCGAACTTCACGTTCCAGCTCGGGAAAGTCGATCCAGTGGTAGAGGCAACGCCGCTTGAGCGCGTCGTGCAACTCGCGCGTCCGGTTGGAGGTCAAGATCACCGCTGGCGGCGTTCTCGCATGGATCGTCCCCAGCTCGGGAATCGTCACCGTGTTATCAGACAGCACCTCCAATAAGAATGCCTCGAATTCGTCGTCGGCGCGGTCGACCTCGTCGATCAGAAGCACGGCATTCGAACCCGCCCGGATCGCCTTGAGCAACGGCCGCTCGAGAAGGAAATCAGGCCCATACAGCTGAGCCACCCGGCGCTCGGGATCAACCTCGCCCTCCTGCAGAGCGCGTGCGAACAGGAGCTGGCGCCCGTAGTCCCACTCGTAAAGTGCCTGGGCTGCGTCAATGCCCTCATAGCACTGCAGGCGGATGAGCTGTGCCGAGAGGATGCGGGCGAGCGTCTTGGCAACCTCGGTCTTGCCAACACCGGCCTCGCCTTCAAGTAGAAGTGGCCGGCCCATTTTGAGCGCAAGCAGAATGGCAGTCGCCAAACCCTGATCGGCGAGATAACCCTTGCCGATCAGGGCGGCCTCAACGTCGGCGACGGTCCTGAACGGAGGATCAGCCGGCCCCCCGTCAGAGAAAGACGCGCCGCGAGTCACCCTCGTCGCAACCAGCGGATATGGCGTCGGTCGCAGCGGTTCAAGAGTGGCTCAATGAGCGGATAGCCCCTTATGACGAGCCGATCTTGCCGATCATCCGCAGGACGTTGTCGGGCGTGAGCGGAAGACGCGTAACGCGGGCTCCGAAGGGAGCGAGAGCGTCGGCCACCGCGTTGGCCACCGCCGCGGGAGCGGCAATCTGACCGCCTTCCCCCATTCCCTTGATGCCTCCGATACTGAACGGGGACGGCGATTCGAGGTGGAGCACATCGATGTTTGGCACCCCCGAGGCGGTAGGGACCAGGTAGTCCATGTAGGTCGTCGTTAGCGGCTGACCGTCCTCGCTGTAGATCAGATGCTCGAGCATCGCTCCACCGATCCCCTGGGTGACCGCGCCGTGCACCTGTGCTTCGACAATCATCGGATTGATGACCGCCCCGCAGTCCTCGACCACGACCATGCGCTCCAGCTTGACGACGCCGGTGTCGGTGTCGACCTCGGTCAGGACCACGATACAGCCGTTCGCATACGTGGCAGGCGGATCGTAGAAGCGGGTAGAGGAGAGCAGCGGTTGGTGGCTTTCACCTGGCTCGTCGTCACGCACACCCCCGTCCCAGTACGCTGCGAAGGCCACCTCTTGCATCGTCTTGGACAGCGCCGGCGTCCCGGCGACTGAGATCGTTCCATCCTCGATGATCAGGTCTTCGGGACTGGCCTCGAGCATGTGCCCGGCGACGCGCAGGACTTGCTCACGAACATCCGCAGCCGCCCGGGCCACGGTGGCACCTCCGATGACCGCACTTCGGCTGGCATAGGTGCCGAGGCCGTATGGCGAGGTGAGAGTGTCGCCATGAAGCACTCTCACATCAGAGATGTCGATGTCAAGACCGTCCGCCGCGATCTGGGCGAGGGAGGTCTCGTGGCCTTGGCCGTGCCCGGACACGCTTGTGCCGATCGTGACCTTCCCACCGGGATCCATCGTCAAGGTGGAGTTGTCATGCGACGGCAAGGGCGTGCCGGCCTGGGCGGACGAATCACTTCCCCAAGCGGTCTGCTCCACATATGAACTGATGCCAAGACCGATGTAGCGGCCCTCACCGCGTAGCCTTTCCTGCTCAGCCCGGAAGGCGGCGTAGTCTACGGCATCGAGCGCCTTGTCCAGCGACTCTTTGTAGCTGCCGCTGTCGTAGATCTGACCGGTTGCAGTGCGATACGGGAGCTCCTCTGAGTCGAGCATGTTCCTGCGGCGCAAGTCGGCCGGGTCGATATCCAGTCCCCGAGCAATCTCATCTATGACTATCTCTCGCACCGTGTTTGCCGCCGTCCAGCCGACACCACGGTACGCGGCCGCCGGGCTCTTGTTCGTCAACGAGGCAGCCACCGTCTCTTCGAAGTTCTCGATCCGGTAGGGACCGGTAAACGACTTCGCGGCTAAGGCTGGCTCAATCAACGCGCTCTCGGTGTTGAACGAATAGCCGCCTCCGTCACCAATGAACTCGCCGCGGACGCCGAGTATGGTGCCGTCGTTCATGACAGCAACGTCCAGGTTGATGAACTCCTCCTTGGCCTGCGTAGCGGCCAGCAAGTGTTCGCGGCGATCCTCGATCCACTTCACGGGCCGTCCGAGTTGCGTTGCGACCCACGGAATGACGATCTCCTCGGGTGAGGTACACATCTTCTGGCCGAACCCGCCGCCGACCTCGGGTGCGATCACCCGAACCCGCTGCGCGGGCACGCCGAGCACCGCGGAGATTATCGATCCCAAAAAGTGCGGCATCTGGGTCGAAGACCACACGGTGAGCTGACTGTCAGGGCGCTCATAGTTAGCCAAAACGCCTCGACACTCCATCGGAGCCGCTTCGTAGCGATTGTGGTAGAACCGGGTACTGAAGATTCGGTCCGCCGCCTCAAAGGCCTCGTCGACGTGGCCGTGGGTCTCGGTCTCGCGGTAGACCTCGTTCGTGCCTATGTCCGGGTGCAGGATTTGCGCATCCGCCTTCCCAGCAGCTTCCACGTCCGGTACGGGTGGGAGCACCTCGTACTCGATGGCCTCGCCGAGTTGCTCGGCAAGATCCTCGGCAGCATACCGGTCCACGTGAGCGACGATGGCGACCGCTTCGCCGGCGAAACGGACCCTGTCGAGCGCCATGACATTCTGCGGTGTCTTCAGGAGCGTTTCGAGCGTGACCACGTCGACCAGCGGAGGTACCTCGCGCATATCCTCGCCGGTGAACGCGAACACCGTCCGGCCCAGTCCCGGCAGGACGGACTTGTCGATCGACTTGATTCGGGCATGCGGGTGAGGCGAGCGCACGAACACGGCGTGCAGCATGCGTGGAAGCACGATGTCAGCAACATATTTAGCGCTACCGGTGAGGAAGCGTGGGTCCTCGACCCGCTGAACCCTTGCGCCGAACCACTTGCCTTTGCGAATGGATCGATCTTTTGGAAGCTTTACAGCAGACGTGACTTCATCAGCCATTGGTCATCCCTCCCTAAGCGCCATCACCGGCGGGCTGCGGCGGCAGCCGCGATGGACTTGACGATGTTTTGGTATCCAGTGCAGCGGCAGATGTTTCCGCTCAACTCCACCCGGATCTCCTCTTCCGACGGGCTCGGATTGTTCTTGAGGAACGAGTGCACTGATATCAGCACGCCTGGCGTGCAATAACCGCACTGGAGCCCGTGGTTTTCGGTAAACGCCTGTTGGACGAAGTCAAGTTGCCCATCGGTGTCGAGTCCCTCAACCGTTGTGATCTCGCACCCCGTTGCCTGGACCGCGAACATCAGGCACGACCGGACGGCCCGGCCATCCACCATGACTGTGCACGCTCCACAGACGCCGTGTTCGCAACCAAGCTTGGTGCCGGTAAGACCGAGATCGTCGCGGAGGACATCGGCGAGCATCCGTCTCGCCTCTACCAAAACCTCGGATGGTTCCCCATTCACGGATAGGGCCACCGCATGCTTCGTTGTGGCCATATTTGAATCTCCTCCCTACTTTGTCAGACGAACAACAATGCCCTGAACTCTCGCGCAACCGCTCATGTTCCCGATTGCGCACCCTCGAGTGCCCGGAGAAGTCCCCGTCGGGCCAGGACGCCTGCTACGTGGCGGCGGTAATCCGCAGTGGCGTGGATGTCATCCGCCGGGTCCACGGCGGCGGCGACCTCTGCCACCGCCTGGTCGAGCAGGGCGTCGTCGACCGCGCTCGCGCTCGTGCCTATGAGCCGCTGCTCGGCCGCGGGCATCCGCTTCGGAGTCGAGCCTACACCGAAGGCTACAACGCGCGCATCGCTCACGGACCCGCCGTCGAGCGTCACCTGGGTCACTACGCCGACCAGGGCAAAATCGCCATGGCGTTTGGCCACCTCCTCGAACGACCACCCAGTGGCGCCGTTGGTCCGGTCGAATCTGACCTCAGTGGCGACTTCGTTGGGCGCGAGTGTCGTGCTGAAGACTGAGTCGAAGAAATCCTCCGGCCGGATGGTCCGCGTACCGTCCGTGCTCTGCGCCGTCAGCTCGCCACCGAGAGCCAACCAAACCGCCGGGAGCTCCGCAGCGGGATCCGCATGGCAGAGACTTCCAACGATGGTGCCCCGGTTGCGAATTTGCGAGTGGGCGACATGTGAGAGTGCCGTCGACAAGACGGGCAGCGCTGTACGAACCTCGTCGGAACGCTCGACGTCGCACTGTCTGGCCAACGCGCCGATCACCACGCTCCCGGATTCGACACGCACGTGGTTGAGCCCCGGGATGCGATTGAGGTCCACCAGATTATCGACGCTGGCCAATCGTAGATTGAGCATCGGGACGAGACTCTGGCCCCCGGCCAGCAGCCTCGAGCCTTCAGGGTCGTTTCCAAGGATCTTGGCGGCCTCGTCGATGGTGGTAGGGGCGTGATAGGCAAAAGAAGTCGGTTTCATCTCTTTCAGACCTCCCTCTGATAATCTTCGCGGACGGACCCTCGACGAGGACGAACCCCCGACGAGGATGAACCTCCAATTACACGAGTATACGATCCGCCGGGTTCGGTGTCATTACGCATTTTGCACCCGCCGCCGCTGCGCGGCCCTTGGTGCTTGAGCTTCGATGTAGACACAGGATTCGATCATGGTAGGACCGTTGATCGGGGTCCTCCGTGGTCAGACGTTTTCGGGTTGAAGGGACGTGGCGGGAGATTCGAGCAGAGGCCCGGCCGCACGCACCCGGATGCGGATAGCCGGATCGACCAAGCAGGAGAGAGAGACCTCATCGATCTCCGCGGTCTGGACCTGTCGTGGGTCCGCCCCGGCCCGGACCGCTCTCGCGAACACTTCGTCACAGGCGTCGTCGATGACCGCGCTCTTCCTGTCCCTCGACGCCGACTACCTCGAACGGCACCAGGGCGCCGGCGGCCTGGACTGCCATGGTGAGAGGTGTTCTGGAGTCATCCCCGCCCCCAGAGATCGCCACCGCGCAGCCGAAGGCGCGGTGGTTCTCCGCAGTACGCTCCACGACGCCGAGCTACGCCGCCGGGTGTCGTCCTGTCAGAGTCTGACCGAAATTGCGCCGCCTTGGTGCACACGGCAAGGGCGGGTGTACTCCGACGAGATCGCGGTCCCCGGCGTCGAGCGCAGGGATCCGGCGGTTGCAAGCCGACCCGAAGACGCCGCTCGCTTCGTAATTCGTGGGATCGACGCGGCGAAGGCAGCGACGACAGCGCCTTCATCGGCCGTCACAATAGGCGCATGGATCATTAGGCCTTGCGGCGGAACAAGCGAAGCAGTGCCATGATGGCGGCAATTGCGGCCGCGACCGGAGCAGGCCATTTAGCGACCGCCCCTCTGGCCGCGTCGATAAGATTGACCGCTTCCGGCTCAGGAGAGTCGATCTTGCGGACGCCGGCGGTCTGTGGCGACACAGCAGCCTTCGACTCTGCCGTGACCACGTCAGGCTCGTGGTCTCGTGAGTCGCCCCGGTCGTCATCCTCTTCGAGCACATCGCCCAGGTTCTCGGCGAACTGCGTTATCAACTTCTCGCTGACCTCGGCCATGATCCCGCTGCGGCCGAACTGCGCGACCCGACCCGATAGGCTCATGTCGGTGACAACGTTCACTTTCGTGCGCTCACCAACCGGCTCGGCCTTCACCGTGATCACCGCCGACGCTTGGCCTTGCCTCCCCCGTCCGGAGGCGTCGAGGACCGCATGATGCGCGTCGTCATCCTGCTCGGTGATCCTGACCGTGCCCTTGAACTGCGCGGTGATTGGACCCACCCTCACCTTCACGATGCCGCGGTACTCGTCGCCTTCGACCTCTTGAAGCTGTGCGCCCGGAAGACAGGGAGCGACCCGCCCAACGTCGGTGAGGATCGGCCATGCGTCGGCGATCGGTGCGTTGACCTCGAACTCGTTAGTCAGTTTCACTGCTTAAGGTCTTTCCTGCATGTCAATGCCGGCGAGAGATCAGTCGTCGATAACCTCCCCATAGACAGCAACCGTGGCTCCGACGTACTTCGAGAACTCATCCATGAGCCCCTGAAACTCGGCGCTGGAATCAATCATTGACCGGTAGTCGTCGACGTCGGTAACCTCCAGTACCTCGAGGTACTGGCAGGGAAGCGCATCATTGCGGGAGAGGTGACCTTCGAGGCGGGTGACGACGTAGCTTTTGATCTCTACCTGACGGCGAGCGATCGGATAGTCGACAGTCCGCACCCAGTGCTCGTAGTCGCTCGGCGCCACCCCATCCCGCAGGGTGTTCAGGAAAAAGACGCGTTGTGCCATGGTGTTCCTCGTTTCGCTGATTAGAGACGAGTCAGGACTTCCGATGCGGCGAGGCGCGCCACGCGTTCGCCTTCGTCGACCGGGAACAGCCACAGACCGACGGAGTCGGATCCTGCAGCAAGCAGCGCTTTGATCCGCTCAGCGCACTCGTCAGGCTCGCCAGCAACCGCCAAGTCCTCCACCCAGCGGTCGGGCATGGCGCGGGCTACTTCGTCGGCCCCACCTCGGCGCAACAGCTCGGAGAGCTCGTCGCTTATCCCGTAGACTCGAGAAAGAGCGGTATCCGGCATCGCAGCCAGATAGAAGGCGATCGCATCGCGGACGGCCGCCTTGGCCTTATCCCCGTCCGGGTCTACTGAGAACAGGGTATAGGTCGTAACCCGGTGATGAGAATCCGTCGAACGGGAAGCGGCGCCCTCCTTGATCTGGTCGCGGGCCCAAGCGATGTAGGCTGGACTGGCAAGGACAGATAGGACGGTCCCGTCGGCAATCTCTCCCGACAGCCGCAGACCCTTCACGTTGACCATGCCCATGACGATCGGGAGGTATCCGGCTGGCGGGTAGGTCAGCTTTACATGGTCGAAGGAGAACACCTTGCCCGTTTCGGTGAGCTCCGCGCCGTCCAGAAGCCGGCGGAGAGCCGTAACACACTCGCGTAGGGCGGTCAGCGGAGACCGCTGACCGAGATCCATCTGGTCGAGCCACGCCGGGACGCCAAGCCCAATCCCGGGCGTGAACCGGTCGGGGAACATGCGGGAGATCGCCGCAAACTCAATCGCGCTGATCGCCGGATGCCGTGTCACCGCCGACACGATGCCGAGCCCGACCGGCAAACGCTCCGTCGCGGCAAGAGCGGCGGTCGTCCCGGAGGCCCCTCCGGAAAAGAAGCAGTCCTCCGAGAACCACAGCTCCCCGAAGCCGATGTGTTCGGCGAGTCGCGCAGTCGCGGCGATGAATTCGGCCGGCATATGGCTTCCGAGGACAAGCCCCACGGGCGAGACACGCTCGTTGTTCATGCCTTGATTCCCCTCTCGAGCACCCTGCTTGACTTTTGAGTGATACTGATTATGACTACATTGTAGCGACTATTCCCCCTGCGGGAAGGGCCTACGTGGTCATGCTCGCCTACCTGATTGTCAAGGAGCTCGCCCGGCGCTGGCGCGCACTTGTCCTCACGGTGCAAGAAGCGCTCAAAGAACTGGCCACGCTCACGCTGATGGAAACACGAGTGCGCAGAGTGCGCAGTAAGCCGCCCGTGCGTCAGCGCCCGACGCCACGCCCAGCGCTTTAGGCCCTGCTCGAGGCGGTCAATGTACGCTTGGCCTAAGCTTGCCCGGCCGATCTGCGGCCGGCGGCCGCCGAAACCAAGCTGCCAAGACGCAGAAAACAAGGTGATTTCAGCGTGTTACGCAATCAATCAACCCCGCACTAACGGGGAACATCCGTTGTGGGTACGGGATCGCTGGCCGTCTTTGGCGCCGACACCGAAAACCGCCAATGTTTTGTGCATGAAACCCGATCCCTTGCCCGGCGCCTCAGCCTTGGAGGGTCGGCCGCGAATCGTATGGGCAAAAACGGAAGGTCCCGCTACTGGTCGAGGTCGCCTGCGGCTTTGGCGACAGCTGCCACAATTTTCTGATAGCCGGTACAACGACAGAGGTTCCCGGCGAGGGCCTTTCTGATCTCCTCGTCGCCCGGGTTCGGCTCGGCGGACAGTAGGGCGACGGCCATGACGACGATTCCCGGCGTGCAGAACCCGCACTGGACGCCGCCCTCTTCGAGCATCCGCGCCTGTACTCGGCGCCCCACGGGGCTGCTGGCGATGCCCTCGATTGTCGTCACGTGCCGGCTATCCGCTTGGAGGGCTAGGTAGCAGCAGGAGTTGACCGGTCCGCCGTCGAGGAGGATCATGCACGCCCCGCACTCGGAGTCGTCGCAGCCCTCTTTGGGCCCCGTGACGCCGAGCTCCCGGCGGAGCACGTTAAGGAGGGTCTGGTGTGGCTCGACGCCCGTCGAATACTGGACGCCATTGACCCGAAGGCTGAGCGGGTAGGTCACGAATTCACGTCCTCATATGTGACGGCTTCCCTCCAGCGCTGGCTGGCGGGAACGGCGACGCGCCGACCGGCGGCTCGAGCAGCGGCGACGCTCACGGCTCTCCTCGTTAGCACCGAGACCATTCGGCGTCGGTAGTTCGAGCTGGCCCGAATATCAGTGATCGGCTGAGCCGCGTTGGCGGCTGCCTCCGCCGTTTCGGCGAGGAATGAGTCTTCCAACCGGCGGCCTACGAGCGCGAGCCCCGCCGGTCCTGCCACGAAGCAAGTCGGGCCCACAGCAGCCAAGGCGACCGACGCGCAGGCGACCGTCCCGTCTTCTTCGAGCGTGATAGCAGCGGCCACCCCGACGACAGCAATCTCCATAGCACGGCGGTACTCAAGACGGAGGTAGGCACTGCCCGACCGAGAAGGCAGCAGCGGCAGCGTCACCGATGTCAGGAGCTCGTCGTCGCCGATCACCGACTCTCCCGGGCCGGTCCATAGCTCCGCGATCGGCACCTGTCTGGTCCTTGCCTTCGAGCGCAGTTCGACAGTCGCATCGAGCACCAAAAGCGGGGCGCCGGTGTCCATGGCCGGGGAAGCGTTGACGATGTTGCCCCCAAGGGTGCCGACATGGCGGGTCGACGGCGAACCGACGATCGAGCTAGCGTCGGCCAGCGCAGTGAATCGAACCGAGATCTCAGCCGAGGACAAGAGCGAGGAGTAGGTGGTGAGCGCCCCTGCGCACACGCTCCCATCTTTTGCCTTCCGAATGCCTCCCAGCTCTGCAAGTCGGTGAATGCCGACGACAACGTCGGCGAGGGGGCGTTTTTCGGACCGATGGTTGACGATAGCGTCGGTACCCCCGGCGACCACGCCAACCCGTCCGTGCTCTGCGACGACGGCGAGGGCCTCCTCCACGCTCGTGGGGGCGAAGTAGCGGCGGCCCTTCACTCCTTTATTCCCCCCGCGTTCAAGGCTTCCCACACCCGTTCCGGGGTCATCGGGAGGTGCCGGACGCGTCGGCCGGTCGCTGCCGCGATGGCATTCGCAACGGCGGCGGGCGGCCCCACCACGGGCGGCTCTCCAACGGCTCGCGCCCCGTGAGGGCCGCCTGGTGCGGGACCACCCACAAAGGCCACCTTGATTGGTGGCGCGTCGAGGGCCGTCTGCAGCTTGTACTCCAAGAGGGCAGGGGCCAGCTGATGGCCGTCCTTATAGGTGCTTCCCTCGAGTAGGGCGAACCCGATGCCCTGGACCGTTCCGCCCTCGACCTGCCCCTCTGCCCCGATCGGGTTGAGAATTCGGCCGAAGTCGTGGACCGCGGTCCAGTCGAGCACTTGGACGACACCCGTGTCCCGGTCAACACGGGTTCGACCGACGTGGCAGAAGAAGGAGGGGAGGGCGAAGGCCGAGTAGCCCAAACGTCCGACACAACCGCTGAGGTTGTGTTCGGGCACCGGATGCGGAGCTCCCGACCCTTTGCCAAGGAGGAGTTCGCCCCCGTGCGCCTTCGCTGCTAGGTCGGCGATTGTTACAGACACGCTTGGCGCTCCGCGGACGCTGACGGTACCGCCGGCTAGCTCGAGATCGTCGATCGACGCCTCTAACGTCGCGGTGGCGAGCCGAAGGAGCTCTTGGCGTACTTGTCGGGCCGCGTCGATCACCGCCCTGCCGTTGTTAATGGTCGTCTGGCTGCCGGCGCTCCCGAGGTCGAACGGACCGGCGCTTGTGTCTTGGTACACAATCGAGAACTGCTCAGGGGTCATCCCGAGCTCCTCGGCGGCAAGCAGCGGGAGCCCCATCACGGCCCCGCTACCGTTTTCTTGAGCGCCGGTCACGATCGTGCCGCTGCCGTCGGCGTTCAGCTTCACGTAGGCGCCGGAAGAAAAAGGCAGACTGAACCACCAACCGCACGACACGCCAAACGCCTCGTCGTCAGGCAGTTCCTGACCGTACCCGGCGAGTTCAAGGGCTCGATCCAGGCACTCGGCGGCGGTAGGGTTGTCAAAGCGCTGGCCGGTTTGCCCCGTGTCGCCGTCCCTCACCAAGTTCTTTCGCCGGAATTCAACGGGATCCATTCCCAGCCTTTCAGCGATCACCTCGGTGTGCTGCTCAACAGCCCAACACGTCTGGGGGCCACCCGGCGCCCGCACCGACCCAGCCGGCGTCCGGTTCGTATAGACGGTGTGTACCTCGGCGCTGAGATTCGGAATCCGGTACGGACCCTGCACCATCATCAGACCGATCTCGGTGGCGAAGAAACCGTCTCCAGTGTAAGCCCCCCCGTCGAGGATCATCCGGGCACGTCGGGCCGTAATTGTGCCGTCGTTCCGTACCCCGGTCTCGAGGTCGATGATGGCGGCGTGCCGGACCTTGTCGGTTGCAACAAACTCCTCTCGCCGGGTGAAGACGAGCTTCACTGGCCGTCGCGTCGCCTTGGCAAGAGCCGCGACGTGGGCCTCAAAATGGAAGTCGCACTTGCCGCCGAACCCTCCCCCAAGGTGCGGCACGATGATCCGGACGTTGCTCTCAGAGATCCCGAGCGTCCGGGCCACGCCCGATCGCGCCGGGAACGGCACCTGGGTGGTGGTCCAGATCGTTACCCGGTCGCCCTGCCACTCCGCGATCACCGCGTGCGGTTCAATCGGAACAGCGTGGGCCATGTCGCTCCGGTACCGCTCGGTGACGACGACGTCGGCCTCGGCGAATCCCACATCGACGTCCCCTTTCACAGACGTCATGTGGCCGCAGTCGTTGCGAGCACGGTCGATTCCCGGGAGTTGCTCATAGGACTGCCACTCCTCGTGGACCAGTTGAGCGTCGGGGCCGAGCGCATCCTCGACCTCGAGCACTGGCTCAAGGTCCTCGTAGTCCACTTCGACGAGGCGTGCCGCCTCAGCAGCGATCTCGGGAGTCAAGGCGGCCACGGCGGCGACGATCTCCGCCTCGAACCGGACCTCGCCCTTCGCGAACAGTGTTCGGTCCTTGACGAAAAGACCGTGACGGACGTTGGGAACGTCGTCTTGGGTGAGGACGGCGAGAACGCCAGGGAGCGCCCTCGCTGCAGTGGCATCCAACCCGAGGATGCGGGCTCGCGCCCGGCCGGCATATGCGAATCGGGCGTGCAGCATCCCGGTTATGGTCAGATCGGCGGTGTACTTGGCTTCGCCGTTGACCTTCTCCGGCCCATCGGATCGAATAACTCTCTCTCCGATCACCATGACCGATTACCTCGCCCGCTAGCTGACCCGGAGTCGCCTGGATTTAGTATCACTAAGGTTCCCCTGCCGTCCAGCATCGGCAGGGGAATCGCATTTGAACTGGGCTGGCAGACCGTCACTTGTAAGACCCATGCGCATAGGTTGGATTTCGATTCTACACGCCGGACCTTGTGGCTTAGACTGAACTTCCGAGAGAAATCTCCTTGCGTTTCAGTATATCTCTTTGAATTGGCTTAATTTGTTTGTCAGGTTTTTCGGCGACAAGTACCCATGTAATAGAATCAATACTCCAAGAATTATATTGATTTATCCCCTGTACATGCCTACAATCAGTAGCCATGTACATCGAATCCGTCCCCAACCGCAACTCCCCGCCCGCCATCCTCCTGCGCGAGTCCTATCGCGATGCCGGCAAAGTCCGCAAACGCACCCTGGCCAACCTCTCCAAATGGCCTTGCACTCTCGTCGATGGACTCAGAATCCTCCTCAAAGGCGGTACCGCCGTCGCCGACCTCACCACCGCCTTCGACATCATCCGCTCGCGCCCTCACGGCCATGTCGCCGCCGTGCTCGGGAGCTCGCGCAAGCTGCGCCTCGAGCGTCTCATCGCCCCCGCCGCCTCGCCCGAGCGCGCGCGCGTCATCGCGCTCATCGTCGCCCGAATCCTCGCCCCAGGCTCGAAGCTCGCCACCGCCCGAGGGCTGGCCGCCGACACCGCGCGCGACTCCCTCGCCGAGATGCTCGGCATCGAGAGCGTCGACGAAGACGAGCGCTACGCCGCCATGGACTGGCTGCTCGAGCGCCAGGGGGCTATCGAGCAACGCCTGGCCAAACGCCACCTGAGCGACGGCGCCTTGGTGCTCTACGACCTGAGCTCCACGTACTTCGAGGGACGGTGCTGCCCGCTGGCCAAGCGTGGCTACTCGCGCGATGGCAAGCGAGGGAAGCTGCAAATCGTGTTCGGGCTGCTGTGCAACCGCGAGGGGTGTCCGGTCGCGGTCGAGGTCTTCGAGGGCAACACCGCCGACCCGCGCACCGTGGGAGCGCAGATCGACAAGCTGCGCCGACGCTTCGCCCTGGAGCGGGGGGTGCTCGTCGGCGACCGCGGGATGCTCACCGAAGCGCGCATCCGTGAGGAGGTCGCACCGGCGGGGCTCGATTGGGTCACGACGTTGCGCGCACCCGCGATCCGCGAGCTGGTGAGCTCAGGCGCGGTGCAACGCTCGATGTTCGACGACACCGACCTGGCCGAAATCCGCTGCGATGCCTATCCGGGCGAGCGGCTGATGGTGTGCCGCAATGAGCGCCTGGCCCAAGAGCGGGCGCACAAACGCGAGGCGCTGCTCCAGGCCACCGAAGCCCTGCTCGTCCCCATTGCCGCCGCCACGCAGCGCGAGAAGCGCCGGCTCAAGGGCAAGGAGAAGATCGCCCTGCGCGTCGGCAAGGTCATTGCGAAGTACAAGATGGCCAAGCACTTCGCGCTCGACATCACCGAGACCACGTTCGCTTGGCGGCGCAACACCGAGGCCATCGCCGCCGAGGCCGCCCTCGACGGGCTGTACATCGTGCGCACCAGTGTCCCCTCCACCGAGCTCGATGCCGAGCACGCGGTGCGCGCCTACAAGGGATTGAGCGTCGTCGAGCGCGCGTTCCGCAGCCTCAAGACGGTGGACTTGAAGGTGCGCCCCATCTATCACTACCCCGCCCCGAGGGTGCGTGCGCACGTGTTCCTGTGCATGCTCGCCTACTATGTCGAGTGGCACATGCGCCAACGGCTCCAGGCGCTGCTGTTCGACGACGAGGAGCCCGAAGTGGCCGAGGCCGCACGGGCATCGGTGGTGGCGCCGGCCGAGGTCTCACCCTCGGCCCAAGACAAAGCCCGGCGCAAACGCACCGCCTCGGGCGAGTCCGTGCACAGCTTCCGTACCCTGCTCGACGACTTGGCCACGATTGCCAAGAATCGCGTGGTGGCGCCGTTGGCCGATGCCGAGCCGTTCGACCTCATCACTCGACCCACCGAGCTGCAGCGCAAAGCCTTCAAGCTGCTGGGGGTTCGCCTGGAACGTACCCAGTAGCACGCCTGCCTTTTTTTGTTTTATCCCGAAAAACAACGAGTTGATTCGTGCATACTCTCGAAGTTCAGCCTAGCGAACGTCTATCGCACGGTTCCGTACGCCACCGCGTCAGATCTCCCGGTCGTGAACGCTCAATCGTTGTTTTGTTTGGGTAGCGTGGAAAAGACTCCGAGTGCCGCCGCTGGAAGGTCATGCGTCCGCCGCCCCGATTTCGTGTCGGGAAGGGGCAGACGACCCGACTCGAAATTGACATGCTTCCACCCAATACCGATGCCCTACCGGATACGAAGCCCCGTGATTGCGGCAAAGCGAATTGCGGCAACGGCGGGGTGACCGTCCTTCGCATCCTGCAGCGCATCGGCAGGGGCCGCGAGTTCTATCGGCAACAGAACTCGATCCCGAGACTCTTTGCGGGCGCGCTCGATTCTGGGCCTACCCCGATTCGGTGGACGGTTGAGGGCTGTCGCCACCGGCACTGGGGTGAACGATAGCCGATGGAATGAAATCTCTCTCGGAGACCAGTGTTGAGGGTCTCCCCGGAGGGTGGTTGTGGATCCCCGGCCGGCCGATTCGGAAGGGCTCGAGGTTGGCTTGTTCGTGATGACCCTCGGTGCCCATCGGGCGCCCCGCGGCCGCGCGGCGTTCGAATTCGTTGGGGCTCAGGTACCCCAGCCCAGAGTGCAAGCGGCGGGTGTTGTACCAGGATTCCACGAACGCGAAGATGGCCATGCGTGCTTCGGCCTGGGTCTGAAACGAGCGCCGTTGCAGCAGCTCGCATTCGAGCGTGGCGAAGAAGCTCTCGGCCATCGCGTTGTCGTAGCAGTCGCCTGCCGATCCGGTCGACGTCACCACTCCCATCTCCCGGCATCGCTTGCCGAAGGCGAGGGAGGTGTACTGCGTACCCTTGTCGGAATGATGGATGACCCCTTGGGGGCGGCGCTGTGCGATCGCCATGTTCAGTGCCCCGAGCACCAGCTCGGTGCGAAGATGGTTGGCCATGGCCCACCCGACCACTTTGCGGCTGAACACATCGAGCACGACGGCCAGGTACACAAACCCGGTCCAGGTCGGCACGTAGGTGATGTCGGCGACCCAGATGCGGTCCGGTGCATCGGCCCGGAACTGACGCTCGACCCGGTCCGGAGCCGCACGGCGGCCCGGCTCGCGGCGCGTGGTGTGCGTGCCCCGGCGACGGCTCACCCCGGCCAAGCCGGCCTCACGCATCAGCCGAGCCACGCGCTTGCGGCTCACCGGGCATCCGCGGCGGTGCAGCTCGGCATGGACCCGAGGCACCCCGTAGGTGCCTGCAGAACCCTTGTGGATGGTCCGAACCGTCCCGCGCAGCTCCTCGTCGCGCTTCGCGCGACGCGAACGCCCACGGCCTCGCCACGCGTAGTACCCGCTGGCGGAGACGCCCAGCACTCGGCACATCGTGGCCACCCGATGATGGGCCTGGTTTGCCTTCACGAGCGCGAAGACCTCCCCGGTATCGTGCCGGTCTCCCGAGCGAACCAGGCCGCGGCTTTTTTTAAGATCTCGCGCTCCTCGCGAAGCTGACGGTTCTCGCGACGAAGCCGACGCAGCTCCTCGAGCTCGGAACTCGTCAGACCGTCCTCACGACGGCCCTCGTCGCGATCCGCTTGACGCACCCAGTTGCGGATCGCCGAAGCGGAGCACTCGAACTCGCGGGCCAGCTCCCCGGGCGCGCGGCCCGTGCGAACCAGCTCGACCATCTGGCGCCGGTACTCCGGCGCGTACGGCGGTTGTTTCTTCGACATGTGGACACCTCCTCTGCGCAATGTTCAGGTGTCCACCAAAGCGGGGCAACTTCAATTCCTTTCGCTGGACTCGAGTTCTGGGACCGCCACTCCAACGCCTCGAACAGCCGCAGCAGACGAGATACGAGAGCCCGCATGCGGTTGCGCCGTACTCTCGTCAGCGTCTCGACCATGAGCTCGTTGTCGCGATGGGTCAGGTCGCCAATCTTTCGTCTGCCACGGCCCGGGAGGAAACACTGGCGCGCGTTCTGCCGGTTGAGCCGGGCCGTCGCCAGCGTCCGAGCAACGAGGGCAACCTCTTCCAGTACTGAGGACTTCACGCACGCAATGATAACCTGCGGCATCCTCGGACGTCGGATGCAGACCCGTGTACGTGTCGAGCCCGAGCGGCATGATTCCGCCAGCAAAGTCGCCGAGCTTCGAGTCACCAAGGGAGTCACGCAGTCGATACGGACTCCACACGTTCTCTCACGACGACCGCTGCCGCAGCGCGCAGTCCGAGAAGTCGCAGTTTCGGACGTTCGCTGACCGTACGCTGACTCGAACATAATTCCCAAGGTGGAGTACTCGCCATGAAGTGTATAACTAATTGTTTTAACTGGTGTCGGAGGCGAGACTCGAACTCGCACGCCCATGCGGGCAACAGATATCCTGATTACGTACGAACCTCGTGTTCCAGGCTCCACACCGGCACGGGAACCGGATTCGGGCCACTGACATGGCGTCGTGCAGCCCATTCGGACCGATTCGGCGCCCGTTGCGCGCTCCCCACGGCGCAATCCACGCGGTCGATCGAGCAAGATGAGCTTGGTACGTAATCAGGACAGATATTGAGTCTATTCTCGGATGGATCCTACTTCTGTCTTGGGCTTGGCAGTCATCATCGCTTCCATTACTCCGCCAACCTGTTCGCGTGCATCGCGGACAGGTTCTCCGACGGCACGGATGTACCTGTCCGCCATTACCGTCGTCTTGTGTCCGAGCAGGTCGCGAAGGACGTGTGTTCCGACACCGACGCGGGCCGCCGTCGTCATGACGGTGCAGCGAATGTCGTGCAGCGTTGCACCCGAAATGCCAGCCGCCTTGCAGGCGTCCTTGAAGACTGCCCGGACGTGCCGGTAGGTCACCGCGGCCTTGCCTCCCGTGGTGAAAGTCCACGGGCAAATTCGGGGTAGGGCGGTTAAGATGATGATAGCCGCGGTTGGAAGGTCGTGCGTCCGCCTTCCTGTTTTCGTCGCCGGAAGGGTCAGCCGGCCGGACTCAAAATCAACGTGTTCCCATCTGATGGCGAGGGTTTCGCTAACCCGGAGCCCGGTGACTGTCAGGAACCGGATGGCAGCTACTGGCGCCGGGTGCCTCCCCTCGATCTTAGTGAGCGCTTCGGATAACAAATCCGCCCTGCAGGACGAGGTTAGGACTCGCGGATTCGCAGCAGTCCCCATTCATCGATGCGAAGCATCTGCCCCGGTAGTACCAGCGTAGTGGTCGTGCTCTCCTCGATGACTGCGGGCCCCCGCAACTGTGTCCCGGGCGCAAGTCGGTCTCGCTCGTAGATCTCGGCGTCCCGTGGCCCCGACTCATCGAACCACACTAGGCGCTGACGACGCGCAGCAGGGATGAGCCCGATCGCCGGTAAGCTCGGAGGAGCAATCGGTGGTAGTGGTGCGTCTACCTCGGCCGCCAGATGGTAGGTAACCAGCTCTACCGGCGACTGCGCCAACCGGAATGTGAATGCGCGCTCGTGCGCCGCGTGGAACGCCTCCAGGATGCCGTCGATATCCTGTGATCCCAGATCCACATCCGTCACCACCGAATGCTCCTGGCCCTGGTAGCGCATCGCGAGCTTTGTCGACAATGACAGTGCTTTGCCGGACTTTCGCTCGGCGCCGAAGTACGCCTTTACCTCCGTGGTCATTGATTCAAACACGCCACGGATGTCAGACACGCTCAGCTCGTCGAGTCTGGCGAGCGTGGTGCGCGCCAGATCGCGGCGCGGTGGTGTGGCGAGCATGCCCCAGGCGGAGAAGATTCCTGCGTGCCACGGCACGAGAATCTCCTTGACGCCCACCTCGCGCGCGAGCGCCCCAGCGTGCATCGCGCCACCGCCACCACAGGCGAGCAAAGTAAAATCGCGCGCATCGTGACCGCGCTGCACCGTGATGAGCTTGAGCGCATTGACCATGTCCGCCTCGGCAATGCGAATGACGGCAAACGCCGTCTCCTCGATGCCGCGGCCGAGCGGGTCGGCTATGCGACTCATGGCGTCGCGGGCCTGGCATGGTTGCAGCTCGAACAAACCGCCGCCGAATGTGCGGGCATCGAGTGCGCCGGTGATGAGTTTCGCGTCGGTGACGGTCGGCAACTCGCCGCCACGGCCATAGCACGCCGGCCCCGGATCCGCCCCGGCGCTTTGCGGCCCGACCCGGATCAGTCCCGCATCGTCCAGGCGCGCGATCGATCCGCCGCCCGCGCCCACCTCCACGATGTCCACGACCGGCACCTTGATCGGATAGCCCGGCCACAAACGGGTGCGGCCGTGCCGGTACTCCGAATCGAGCTTCGCCACGCCGCCTTCGATGAGCGAGCACTTGGCAGTGGTGCCGCCGACGTCGAAATAGATGATATTGGGCGCATCACACCGGCGCCCCAGATAGGCCGCGCCGCTCACCCCACCCGCAGGACCCGACTCCACCAAAGTGATGGGATGCGTCTTCGCACGGACGAAACTTGTGGAGCCAACGTTCGACTGCATGGCGTTGAGCTCACAATCGATTCCCGCTTCCCGAGCCAGGATCTCGAGGCGGCTCAGGTAGCCCGCCATCACCGGCTGGACGTACGCGTTCAGCACCGCCGTGTTCGTGCGTTCGTATTCACGCCACTCGCGCGTGATTTCGTGTGAGGCCGTCACCGCGACACCGGGCAGCGCCTTGCGTAAATGCGCAGCCGCGGCGCGCTCGTGCGTGGGCTCGCGATAAGCGTGCAAAAAAGCGACAGCAACGGCTTCAGTGTCCGCCTCCTTGCACGCCCGTGCAGCCGCGTCGACGTCGCCCAGATCGAGTGGCTGGATGACGCGTCCGCTTGCATCGATGCGCTCGCGCACCTCGAAACGCAGGCGGCGCGGCACGAATGCTTCAGGCGATCGAAAGTGCAGGTTGTAGAGATCGGGCCGGTTGCCGCGGCCAATCTCGAGCACGTCGCGAAAGCCCGCGGTCGTCAGCAGCGCGGTCCTAGCGCCCTTGCGCTCCGTTATGGCGTTGATCACGGTGGTGCCGCCGTGGATAAAGAAAGCGACGCCGTAGGGATCGACACGAGCCGCTGCAATCACATCCATGACACCTATCGCGGGATCTGCAGGTGTGGTCAAAACCTTGGCGACTGCGATGCCACCCGTACTCTCATCGAGATACACCAGATCGGTGAATGTGCCACCCACGTCGGTGGCGAGGCGACCGGTACGCTCAGACAACTGTAGGCAGCCTCGTACGATCGAGACCGTAAACAGCCATCGCAATATCCGCGGCGACGTAGCCGTTTACGATGTCACGTTCTAGGGCTTCGATCGGCCGCTCGCCGGGATCGCCCCACCCGCCGCCGCCCCCCGTGACGATGCGCACGATGTCTCCGTGTGACAGGGCGATCTGCGTCGTGCGGGCGACGCGTGTCGAGCCCGACTCGGAAGAGATATCCACGTAGTTGAGCGTACCCGGCGCGCCGCCGCCGATACCCCACGGGCGTTCGCGAGATCGACCGAGACTGCCATAGAAGAAGGCGTCGCCCGTGAGGATCTCATATTCGCGCACGACACCAAAGCCGCCGCGGCACCGGCCCGCGCCAGCTCCGTCACCTACATTCAGCGCGTACTCGCGCACCCGCAGCGGGAATATCGCCTCCAACAACTCGACGGAGTAGTTGTAGGTATCGCCGTCGGTCACGGCAATCAGTGCGCTTGCACCATCGCGAGACTCGGTCGCACCCCAGCCGCCATGTTGCGGCTCGATATGCACAAAGAGCTCATCGCTATCGGGGCGCCGCCCGCATAAGTAAGTTGCACACAGGCTCATATAGCTGCCCGCGCTGAAGCGCTCTGGCGCGAGCGGGGCGAGCGCCTTCCACACCAGCTCAGAGGCCTGCGCCGATCCCTCGTAGTACCAGCCCACGGGCGAAGGCGCCTCGGCACTGAACACGGTGCCGTCAGGAATTTCTATGTCGAGCGGTCTGAACCAACCATCGTTGGAAGGCGCGTGCGGCTCGACCAGCGCCTTGAACACGGTCTTCACTGCGGAGAGCAGCGCACCGCGGGAGCAATTGATCGGGCCGCGGCGCGCCGGCGCGCTGCCCGTGAAGTCGAAGCGCATCCGCTCGCCATCGATTTTGACCGCCACGCGTACTGGTATCTGTTCATCCGATACGCCATCGCCGTCAATGACGTCGGTGGCCTCGTATACGCCATCCGCCAACGCCGCGACGGCGCTGCGGCTGCGCTCTTCGCTGAACTTGAGAATGGACTCAAAGGCGTTCCTGACTGGGGTTACACCGTAGCGCTCGCAGATCGCTTCAACCCGGCGTTGTCCAATGCGTGTGGCCGCGAGTTCGGCATTGAGGTCGCCCAATGCGAGCGACGGCAGCCGAACGTTCACCCGAATCAAGTCGCACAACTCCGGCAGCAGCTCGTTTTCTACGCACAGCCGCATGCCCGGCAAGCGCAAGCCCTCCTGAAAAGTGTCGACCGCGTCGGGCGGCAGGCTGCCCGGAATCGCGCCACCTACGTCGAGCCAGTGCGCAACTGCTATCGCGTACGCAACGATCGCGCTGCCCACAAAGACAGGCTGCACCACAGCCATGTCGCAGGCGTGAGTGCCGCCCTCGAAGGGATCGTTGGTGATGAAGGCATCGCCTGGACGGATCCGGCCGGCAAACTTTCGTGCAATGAAGCGCACTTGGCCCGAGAAGGTGCCGGTGAATAGCGTCAGGCCATTGCTCTGGGCGATGAGTTGGCCTTCGGCATCACAGATTCCGCACGCGAAGTCCAGCACTTCGTATATCACCGGGCTCATGCTCGTGCGAGCGAGGACGACGCCCATCTCGTCCACTGCCGCGAGCAGCTTGCCCTCTATGATTTCCAAATCGGCGAGCGCGGCTATCATGACGGATCAGTCTAGACCGTGGTCGGCGTACGATCCATCGATCTCGCGCCGTGCAGCAGGGCGGATTTGTGCATTGAGCTTTATTCCGGCCTGACAACAAGTTGCCCGGAATACTGAATTTCCTCTCCGCGTCCTGATATGAGTGCCGCGAGGCAATCGTGGGGGCGGGGAAGCCGTGGTGGTTCTTTCCGAGGTGGCCGTCGACATCGTGGCGGCGCAGGATGAGGTCCGCTTCCGGGATGTGATGCGGGCGCACCACTACCTCGGCGCGGTGCCGGGGATGGGCGAGACGGTGCGTTATGTCGCTCATCATCAAGGGCGGTGGCTGGCGCTGGCGGTGTTCTCGGCGCCGGCGCTGAAGTGCGGGGCGCGCGACCGGTGGATCGGCTGGGGCTACGGCGTGCAGTTCGCCCGGCTGCACTTGGTCACCAACAACTCGCGGTTCCTGATTCTCCCCGGTGGCCCGCGCAACCTCGGCTCGCGGGTGCTTTCGCTGTGCACGCGCCGCCTGGTGCGCGACTGGCCGGCCCGCTTCGGACACGAGCTGCTTCTGGCGGAGACCTTCGTCGACCCGGGGCTCTTTCAGGGCACCGTCTACCGCGCCGCCAACTGGGTCGAGGTCGGGCAAACCCGCGGTTTCGCCCGTGACGGGCACGGCTACAGCGAGCACGCCCGGCCCAAGCTCGTGTTCCTTCATCCCCTGTGCCGGCGCGCGCGGGCCCGGCTTGGGGCCGCCCATCTCGAGGCCGGCCTGCAACATGGGGAGTACCAAAAAGTGTGGGGTGCAGAGTTGTGCGGGCAGGTGAGTCAGGGTGATTTTCTGGTCAGGGAGCCTGTGAATCCGGTCCCGGACCGAGCTTGCCATCGCCGCTTGACCCCAGTTACGGTAGGAATGCGCATTGCTGCACACCCCCCGCGCAGATCCGGACGTGGTCGTTGGACTGAAGTTGCCCCGCTTTGGTGGACACCTGAACATTGCGCAGAGGAGGTGTCCACATGTCGAAGAAACAACCGCCGTACGCGCCGGAGTACCGGCGCCAGATGGTCGAGCTGGTTCGCACGGGCCGCGCGCCCGGGGAGCTGGCCCGCGAGTTCGAGTGCTCCGCTTCGGCGATCCGCAACTGGGTGCGTCAAGCGGATCGCGACGAGGGCCGTCGTGAGGACGGTCTGACGAGTTCCGAGCTCGAGGAGCTGCGTCGGCTTCGTCGCGAGAACCGTCAGCTTCGCGAGGAGCGCGAGATCTTAAAAAAAGCCGCGGCCTGGTTCGCTCGGGAGACCGGCACGATACCGGGGAGGTCTTCGCGCTCGTGAAGGCAAACCAGGCCCATCATCGGGTGGCCACGATGTGCCGAGTGCTGGGCGTCTCCGCCAGCGGGTACTACGCGTGGCGAGGCCGTGGGCGTTCGCGTCGCGCGAAGCGCGACGAGGAGCTGCGCGGGACGGTTCGGACCATCCACAAGGGTTCTGCAGGCACCTACGGGGTGCCTCGGGTCCATGCCGAGCTGCACCGCCGCGGATGCCCGGTGAGCCGCAAGCGCGTGGCTCGGCTGATGCGTGAGGCCGGCTTGGCCGGGGTGAGCCGTCGCCGGGGCACGCACACCACGCGCCGCGAGCCGGGCCGCCGTGCGGCTCCGGACCGGGTCGAGCGTCAGTTCCGGGCCGATGCACCGGACCGCATCTGGGTCGCCGACATCACCTACGTGCCGACCTGGACCGGGTTTGTGTACCTGGCCGTCGTGCTCGATGTGTTCAGCCGCAAAGTGGTCGGGTGGGCCATGGCCAACCATCTTCGCACCGAGCTGGTGCTCGGGGCACTGAACATGGCGATCGCACAGCGCCGCCCCCAAGGGGTCATCCATCATTCCGACAAGGGTACGCAGTACACCTCCCTCGCCTTCGGCAAGCGATGCCGGGAGATGGGAGTGGTGACGTCGACCGGATCGGCAGGCGACTGCTACGACAACGCGATGGCCGAGAGCTTCTTCGCCACGCTCGAATGCGAGCTGCTGCAACGGCGCTCGTTTCAGACCCAGGCCGAAGCACGCATGGCCATCTTCGCGTTCGTGGAATCCTGGTACAACACCCGCCGCTTGCACTCTGGGCTGGGGTACCTGAGCCCCAACGAATTCGAACGCCGCGCGGCCGCGGGGCGCCCGATGGGCACCGAGGGTCATCACGAACAAGCCAACCTCGAGCCCTTCCGAATCGGCCGGCCGGGGATCCACAACCACCCTCCGGGGAGACCCTCAACACTGGTCTCCGAGAGAGATTTCATTCCATCGGCTATCGTTCACCCCAGTGCCGGTGGCGACAGCCCTCAACCGTCCACCGAATCGGGGTAGGCCCAGGACCATCCGGCTCCTACCTCGGGTGCTTGACGGCAAACCGCTGGTTCGGCCATGGGTGACGGATGGATACGCGCGACCACAGGATGTCGGTCATGCGCACCAAGCGCCTCCAGCTGAAACGGGCTCGCTGGGACCGCCGGCGCAGCGCGCGCATCCACAGGCGTCGCAGCCTGCAAGGGAAGGCACGGATGAACCGATGCGACCCTGGGACGGCAAAGTAGTTGAGCCAGCCGTCACAGACCCGCCCGAGCCACCTGCCAACTTCCCAGATATCGTGGTGCCAGCGCTTGCGGAGCACCTCACCGATGCGCGCCAGGGTCCTGCTGACCCGTTTGGCGACCGGTTTGCGACCCAGCCGGAAGCGTCCTCCCCGGGTCGTCGTGCAATAGTGCGTGAAGCCCAGAAAGTCGAATGTCTCCGGCTTGCCCACCCCGCGTTGGCGCCGGTTCAGCAACGCGAACCGGCCAAACTCCACGAGGCGGGTCTTGTCCGGGTGCAGGCTCAGACCGAACCGGGCCAGCCTCTCCCGAACGTCGCGCAGGTATCGCTCCGCATCCCGCTTGTGTTGGAACCCGACAACGATATCGTCAGCGTAGCGAACGATGACCGCTTCGCCATCCGGGACGTTCGGGCGCCATTTCTTGTGGAACCACAGGTCGAGCGCGTAGTGCAGGAACACGTTCGCCAACACGGGAGAAACGATGTTCCCTTGCGGCGTGCCCATACCCGCGTCCATCCATGACCCACCTTCCATAACGCCAGCGTTCAGCCATTTCCGGATCAGGCGGATGACCCGCCTGTCGCCGATGCGGTGCTCAAGGAACGTGACCAACCAATCCCGCGGGATCGTGTCGAAGTACGCTCGGAGATCCGCGTTGAACCGTACCGGGTTTCCCGGAGGCTCCAAACCTTGAGAGACTGGAGCGATGAAACATTCAAACAGATACTCCCCGGAGCTTCGGGAACGGGCAGTGCGGTTGGTCCTGGACCCCCAGGGCGGGCACGAAACGCAATGGGCGGCGATCGTCTCGGTGTCGTCGAAGGTGGGCTGTTCGGCCGAGACGCTACGCAAGTGGGTTCGTCGAGCTGAACGCGATGCGGGGGTTCGACCCGGGCTGACGAGCGAGGAGCGTGAGCGGCTCAAGGCGTTGGAGAGGGAGAACCTGGAGCTTCGTCGGGCGAACGAGATCCTGCGCAAGGCTTCGGCGTATTTTGCCCAGGCGGAGCTCGACCGCCGACCCAAAACATGACGTCGTTCATCGACGCGCACCGCGGCCAGTACGGGGTCGAGCCGATCTGCACGGAGCTGCCGATCGCCCCGTCGACGTACTACGAGAGCAAGGCCCGGGATGCGGACCGCAGCCGGGTGCCGGCGCGTACCCATCGCGACGCGGAACTGCGCGAGCACATCGCCCGGGTGTGGGAGGAGAACTACCGGGTGTACGGGGTTCGCAAGGTGTGGCGACAGCTCCAACGTGAGGGCATCGCGGTGGCGCGCTGTACGGTCGCGCGGTTGATGCGCGAGCTTGGTCTTCGCGGCGTGATGCGGGGCCCGCGGGTGAAAACGACGACGCCCGTGGCGACGCTCGCGTGTCCCGCGGACCGGGTCAACCGGGTGTTCCAGGCCCCGCGCCCGAACGCCTTGTGGCTGGCCGACCTGACGTACGTCGCGACTTGGGCGGGGTTCGTCTATGTCGCGTTCGTCATCGACGCCTATGCCCGGCGCATCGTGGGCTGGCGGGTGTCGAACTCGCTTCGCACCGACCTGGCGCTCGACGCGCTCGAGCAGGCCCTGTACGCCCGCGTGGTGGACTCTCACGATGCCTTGGTCCACCACGGCGACCGCGGGTCGCAGTATCTGTCCATCCGCTACACCGAACGCCTGGCCGAGGCCGGCATCGAGCAGTCGGTCGGGAGCGTTGGCGATTCGTACGACAACGCCCTGGCCGAGTCCATCATCGGGCTGTACAAGACCGAGGTGATTCGACCCCGCGGCCCGTGGCGGAGCCTCGAAGCAGTGGAGTTCGCAACCCTCGACTGGGTCGATTGGTTCAACAACCGCCGGATCCTCGAGCCGATCGGAGACCGACCTCCGGCCGAGGCCGAAGCGGCGTACTATCGACAAACCGAGCACACGGCGCTGGCCGCGTGACTCACACTAAACAGTCTCCGGAATTCCCGGCGCGGTTCAGCGTCGACAATCCAACTGACCTTGCGCCGTTCTATCCCGAAGGCCAGGGCGTCGAGTGCATCATGCGCCCCTCGCCCCGGTCGGAACCCGTAGCTGAAACCAAGAAACTCCACCTCGTAGATTGGCGTCAGGATCACGTCCACAACCGCCTTCTGGACGATCTTGTCCTCCAGCGCTGCGACCCCGAGCGGTCGTGTCCCGCCGTCTGGCTTGGGTATCTCTACCCGTCGCACCGGCGGCGCCCGGTACGCTCCCCCGCTGTGCAGGCGTCGGTGCAGGTCGAGCAGCCGCTCTTCCAGCCCTTCGCCGTACATATCCCATGGGCCTACCCCGATTCGGTGGACGGTTGAGGGCTGTCGCCACCGGCACTGGGGTGAACGATAGCCGATGGAATGAAATCTCTCTCGGAGACCGGTGTTGAGGGTCTCCCCGGAGGGTGGTTGTGGATCCCCGGCCGGCCGATTCGGAAGGGCTCGAGGTTGGCTTGTTCGTGATGACCCTCGGTGCCCATCGGGCGCCCCGCGGCCGCGCGGCGTTCGAATTCGTTGGGGCTCAGGTACCCCAGCCCAGAGTGCAAGCGGCGGGTGTTGTACCAGGATTCCACGAACGCGAAGATGGCCATGCGTGCTTCGGCCTGGGTCTGAAACGAGCGCCGTTGCAGCAGCTCGCATTCGAGCGTGGCGAAGAAGCTTTCGGCCATCGCGTTGTCGTAGCAGTCGCCTGCCGATCCGGTCGAGGTCACCACTGCCATCTCCCGGCATCGCTTGCCGAAGGCGAGGGAGGTGTACTGCGTACCCTTGTCGGAATGATGGATGACCCCTTGGGGGCGGCGCTGTGCGATCGCCATGTTCAGTGCCCCGAGCACCAGCTCGGTGCGAAGATGGTTGGCCATGGCCCACCCGACCACTTTGCGGCTGAACACATCGAGCACGACGGCCAGGTACACAAACCCGGTCCAGGTCGGCACGTAGGTGATGTCGGCGACCCAGATGCGGTCCGGTGCATCGGCGGTGAACTGGCGTTCGACCCGGTCCGGAGCCGCACGGCGGCTGCGGTCCACGCGCGTGGTGCGCGTGCCCCGGCGCCGGTTCACCCCGGCCAAACCGGCCTCACGCATCAGCCGAGCCACGCGCTTGCGACTCACCGGGCATCCCCCGCGGTGCAACTGGGCATGGACCCGAGGCACCCCATAGGTGCCTCCAGAAGCCTTGTGGATGGTCCGGACCGTGCCGCGCAGCTCCTCGTCGCGCTGGGCGCGGCGCGAACGCCCACGGCCTCGCCACGCGTAGTACCCGCTGGCGGAGACGCCCAGCACTCGGCACATCGTGGCCACCCGATGATGGGCCTGGTTCGCCTTCACGAGCGCGAAGACCTCCCCGGTATCGTGCCGGTCTCCCGAGCGAACCAGGCCGCGGCTTTTTTTAAGATCTCGCGCTCCTCGCGAAGCTGACGGTTCTCGCGACGAAGCCGACGCAGCTCCTCGAGCTCGGAACTCGTCAGACCGTCCTCACGACGGCCCTCGTCGCGATCCGCTTGACGCACCCAGTTGCGGATCGCCGAAGCGGAGCACTCGAACTCGCGGGCCAGCTCCCCGGGCGCGCGGCCCGTGCGAACCAGCTCCACCATCTGGCGCCGGTACTCCGGCGCGTACGGTTGTTTCTTCGACATCTGGACACCTCCTCTGCGCAATGTTCAGGTGTCCACCAAAACGGGGCAACTTCACCCACGTGACACCGTCGATGCCTGCCGCAACGTTCCGCTTCAGTGCAAAGTACGCCCGGTGCAGCACTTCTGGCGTGATGTGGTGGAAGAGCGCAGTGAGACGCTCCTTCGGGTTTCTCTCTGCAGCTTGCCGTATCCGGTCCACCGCCTGGGTCACGCTTGCCCGACGCTGAGTTCGGCGCGTGCTTTGGCGTTCCGGATTCCCCTTGGTTGAGGCCCTTTCCTCCGGCGACTCCGCAGAAGCTCGCGCTTGTATGGTCCGCCCCGCATTTGCAAGGGGGGAGCTGTTCGGGCAAGCAGGTTCAGTTGCACACTTGTATCCGGCCTTTGGAGAGGGAACCTCGGTTCCCGGGCCCTGATGGAATCCGCGCACGCCTCGCCTCATCTCCCAAACGGCCTCGAATGGGCCCAGCGCGAGCTCAGGCTCTTGGCATGCCGGTCCGACCTGTCTTGCCATCAACTGCTCTTTTCCCTCGCAACTGTCGGCGAGCTCACTCTCGCCCGGATTCTCGGCCATCGTCGGGCCGAGTGTGGTCGTGGTTCGGCGCCCGGACAGGGCACGCAGCGATGTCCACGGGCTGTCCACGGGCGCGGGCTCCTCAATCGCCCAAGCGCCGGTGGGCAGGCGGTGGACATCGCGGCCTCACGACGGGTCCTCCTTCGCGAACGCTTCCACACCTGCCGTGCCTGCGCAGCCCCGTGTCATGGCCCGCTTACGCCGGCTGAGCGCGATAGTCCTGCTCGCGCGTGAGCAGCGCCCACGCGGTGCGCGCGTTCTTGTTCGCCAACGCCACCGCCGCGATATTCGCCCCACGGCGCCCGTGCACCGACACCGCCCATCGGCTGCGTCGGTCCTCACGCCTGGGTGCCACACGCAACGCCGCGCGCGCCCCGTGAATCAGCAGCGAGCGAAGGTACCGGTCGCCTCGTTTACTGATCCCACCGAGCACCGTGCGGCCCCCGGTCGAGCGCTGGCGCGGGGTCAACCCCAGCCACGCGGCGAACTCCCGGGCACTGCCGAACGCTTGGCCATCGCCCGCCGCAGCCACCAGCGCACTGGCGACCTTCGGCCCCACGCCGGGAATCGTCTGCAAGCGACGACACGCCGGGTCGTCGTGGACCAACGCATCGAGCTGCGCGTCGAAACGCTTCACTCGCTCATCGAGGTGCACCAGTTCCTCGCGCTCGTTGGCCAGCAACTCGCGCATCGCCATGGGCAACCCGTTGTCGGCATCCTCCACCAACTCCGGCACCCGGCGCCGCAACGTCCCAATCCCTTGCGCCACCACCAGCCCGTACTCGAACAGAAACCCCCGCATCTGGTTGGCCAACGCCGTGCGCTGGCTCACCGCCATCGACCGCGCACGATGCAGGTGCTGAAGACTCTGCTGCTCAACCGTCTTGACCGGCACGAAGCGCATCGTCGGACGACCCACCGCCTCGCAGATCGCCTCCGCGTCGCGCCAATCGTTCTTGTTCGACTTCACGTACGCCTTGACGAACTGCGCGCTCATCAGCCGTGCGTCATAGCCCATCGCACGCAGCTCGCGAGCCCAATGATGGGCGCCTCCGCACGCCTCCATTCCCACCACGCACGGCTCGTGGGCACGAACAAACTTCTCCAGCCCCCGACGCGTGAATCGCTTCTCCAACACGACCCGCCCCGACCGATCCATTGCGCACACGTGAAAGGTGTTCTTGCCCAGGTCAATCCCCATTCGGGTAATCTTGCTCATGGTCCGCCTCGCTCCTGGTGTTGTGGAAAACTCCACCTTGGCCCAGCTGAGGCCGTAGGGGAAGCGGGGCGGACCATCCCATCTCCCTTGTTCGCCGCCCTCATCGGTCGTACGGCCTCATCCGACTTCTTCAAACCGTTCGTCATAGGCTTCGGCTTTCTCCATTCCCTATGCGGCCCCACTACGACATCCGGGGCAGTTTGAAGACCTCCCAGGGTCCCGACACAAGGCGTGCGAACGTGCATGGGTTCTCTGACACCGCGGGGCTCGCTGACCTCTCACCATAACGATGCCAGCGATGTTGCCTTCGACCAATCCGAAAGCCTCGGCACCCCGAACAAGTACCTTTTCGGTGCTCATTAGCCCTGCCCATCCGTACCGCTACCGACGCTTCGCCTGCCCCCTCGCGGGAACCGACGCACGGCTCGCGGAGAAACGTGGTTCGGTTACTCCTTCGTTCCAGGGGACTTACACCCCCTACCTTCTGCCAGTTCGCCTGGCGCACCAGATTTTGGTACTTCCCTCACAGCTTCCGCGGTACGGGGATCACGGAGTACCTCCGAAACGGCGGCGACCTCGAGGTCGCGGCCCGGATCGCGGGGCACGAGTCCACCCGCACCACCCAGCTCTACAATCGCCTCCACGAGGAGATCTCGCTCGACGAGATCGTGCTCCTCCGGAATCGAGGCATACAGATCTGGCTCCACGGGCCTCAGCCACTCCCGCTCCAGCATTCGCAGGAAGACCCAATCCTCGAATCCGCCGTCGGCACCCATAAATGTGGGCGGTACGCGCAACTCGGTTCCGTCGGCATCGCGCACGACCACCCAGTCCGGACTCGGGGGGTCCTCACCGCAAACCGGGCATTGCCCCTCCAGTGAGCGGATTCCGCCACACGCGCAGCGGACGTACGCGCTCCACAGCGCAAACCACGACCGGTCGTCCGGCAGTGATTCGTACCACAAGGAACCGCCGCCCCGTGTTCCGTCACCCCCCTCGTCCCTCACCATTGCGTACCCCTGATCGCCCGTCCACAACGTAACCATGCCGCGTGCCGCACGCTCGTTCCCATCACACGTGCCGCCGTCGACGCAGCCACGACCCTCTGTCCTCCAACCGCGGCGGTTACGGACCGTGCGTGCGAGCGGAACGGTGGCCGTGCTGACGGCCGAGTTTCTTGCCCCGCGCTCTGGCGGCCGCGAGGCCGGATTTCACGCGTTCACTGAGCAGAGGGGTCTCGCTCGAACTGCACGATCCCGGCGAGCATCGTGGCCATCATCCGTCCATGTGGCGTGTCGAGCTCGAACGTCATGCCGCTCATGGCGATCACGGACACCTTCCAGCCGGCCAGCTTGAAGAGCGTATGAGAAGGTCCTGCGTCGAACGTCCCCACCGGGAGAGCTCGGTGACCACAACGGCGTCGATTCTGCGAGCCTGTACGAGTTCCAGGACCCGGTTACGCACGAGCCGGTTGTTCCTGGCTCCCGATGCGGTTTCCTTGAAGATGCCGAGCACCTCGAAGCCGCCGCGCTCGGCGAAGGCGGTGAGTTCGCCGACCTGCCGTTCACAGCACTGATCGGCGGTCGAGACCCGGGCGTAGATAGCCGCGCGCTGTCCCAATTGAACCCCCTCGGCTCCACGGCCGGTAACCGGCTGATCTTTCTCGTGCGATATTTGTCCAAAACAGACTTCCGTTCAACTGGGACGAAAGTGCGCCCGGTTGCCTGTCGAGGTCCCATCTGGCGCAAATCGCACCCCTCACGATGGGCTCACATCACTCGACCCCGAGTCGGCGCAACGCTGCCGCGCCGGCGGCGAGACATGGGCGTGCGGCGAAGCCGCCACCCTTGCGAAGGCCCTGGAGACCTTCGCGCTACCATGCACGACGCGTAAGACGTTTTGTCGACTGCCGCGTCGCATGCCGCGACGCCAACCACTATCCAAACTGGAGAACACGACGATGCCGACTGGAACGGTCAAGTGGTTCAACGCCACCAAGGGCTACGGGTTCATCGAGCCGGAGGACGGCTCGAAGGACGCTTTCGTCCACATCTCCGCTGTCGAACGGGCCGGACTCGGGACGCTGCGCGAGGGGCAGAAAGTGCGGTTCGAGGTGCGACCCGGTCGCGACGGCAAATCCTCCGCCGAGGAGCTCTCGGTAGTCGAGTAGGAGCCGCCCAGGCAATGTCGAACTGGGACGACGCCGCATGCCAAAGTCCCGTCCCGACCGAGCCCCACCCTCCCCTCCTACGCCGGCTCTGCCTCCAGGGTCTTCTCCTTGAGCATCCGCCTCGCCCGCGCCGGGTCGTAGCGATGGACCTCGGGCTCGCCCCCGAGCTTGACGTCGGCGGCCTCGGACCACTCCCGGGCAAGCGCGCGGAGCTCCTCGATGACCCCCTCGCGGGCAAGCTCGACCGGCCGCCGCTCGCCGTCTTCGTACACCGCTTCCCATCTCGCCGCACCGGCGGGCACCAAGTCGCAGCCCGAGCGAAGGTGGTACCGCCGTCCACCCGTCAAGAGTCCCCCGAGCGCGAGACCGAAGAGATAGCTCGCGAGCAGCTCGCTCCCGTCCCCTCCCCTCCCCTCCTCGGGTCGATTACGGCTGAGTGCTAAATGACACTGTAAGGCGTGTCGGCCACCGTTCTCGGCCATCGATATTCGCCCGTGAGCAGGATATGCGCCCATCCGAGCAGCGAGATGTGCGCCAGGAGTTCCGGGGGAACGCTGAGTCCGTCGCTCTGGCGCTGCACGACAGCATGGCCGAGGTGAAGCGTGTTCCAGCAAATGACGACCTGATTACGTACCAAGCTCATGTTCGAACTTGCGCACTGGCCCGAGACCCGATCCAGGCGGCGCCATGGCGTCTTGCAACTCTTTCGGCCAGTGTTGGGCCACCGTCACGCGCTCCCGGCGACGTAAACCGCTGGGATGACCGTGCAGGATGACCTTCGTACGTAATCAGGAATGACGATGGCGGCAAGGAGGTTCAGGCCGGCTACGCGGAAATTCTGGCCTTACAGTGTCATTTAGCACTCAGCCGTAATCGACCCGTAGATGGCCCTCGGACTCGACCACCCCGCCCGGTGTCAAGGGCGGGGAGAAACCAGACCAAAGGGCGGAGCAAAACACTGCCACCGCGGGCGTGGGGTTGAGGTGGTCCGAGGGGGTCGGGATTCGGCTTGGGGCGGCGGGAGCCGGAAACGCAGGGAGGGCGTAGCCCGACCGGAGTTTCCGGTTGACGACGGCGTGGTGATCAGCCCGCTGGGGCCATTTTCCCCGCGCGGCTGTGGTTGAGGCGGAAGCTCTCCCCGTTCGTTTCCAGGATATGGACATGGCAGTTTTCTGGTAAGAAGGCGCTGCGGAGTTCCGGATAATCACGTGCACCGCTTCAGTCCGAAGCTTGCCGGAGCAACAAAGTGACTCAGTCAACGACTCGCTCAACATCCACAGTGGGAGAGACCCTGGCCGAAGCTCTCGGGCTCCGCTTTCCGCTTTCGCAGGCGCTTCGAGCCCTGTCCGAGTCCCCTGCCGTGCGCAGGCTGTCAGAGTCGCTCGACGCGCTTCAGAAGTGGGCCGAGCAACCCGAAGTGCGCGAGGGGTTCAACGCCTTGCGCGACATCGCGACCGTCGACGAACGGCTGCGGGCGTATCGGCGTCGATGGGAGACCGAGCGGGTTTCCATCTCCATCCACGAGGCGAAGCACGCCCTTCTCTGCCTGGCGTACGCGTCGTTCGACGAGCCCGTCGATGCCGCGGAGTATCTGGCCCACGAGCTCGGGAAGGCGCCGAGCGACGAGGCACTCGCGCAGTACATCGGATCTGCGCGCCACAGCCCCGACCATTGGGATGCCCTCGCCCAGTACCGGCAAACGTTGCTGCAAGCGAATGGTGGAGTCCCGGCCGCGCTCTCGAATTGGCCGAACCGCCCGAGGCCTCCGAGCAGGCAGGGGCGCCCCCCGAAGCGGTGGTTCCGTGACCGGGTCCTCGTCCCCGAAGCAATCCGCAAGCTCGAGGGCTGCGGGCTGCTAGTGACCTCGGCCGAGGGTCCGTGCATCGCGGAGGCGGTAGCCGACGTCTTCGACCTACAGGTACGCAACGTCGCGGCAATCTGGGAACGCGCGCCGGGGCGTTCGGAGAAACGCTCTCGCACGCTTCACGCCGAAGCCCCGTGCGTTCTGTGTGGAGCCGCCTCGGTACCGAAGTGGCGGGCCGCTCGATTCGACCTTCGTTGTCAGAACTGTGCCCCACAGGCTGAGTCAGGTTAGACGGCGATCTCGCGCGTTCACCGACCATCGACCGCCATGCGCTCTGTACGCTGTGGTCGAGGAGCGTGCCGTTGACATGCGAAGAACAACGGGATTAGTAGTCTTGGGCTTGCCTTTCAGATCAGGTGAGGGACAATAACTTCCGTACTGCGGAGGCATTGCCATGGTCCTGATCCCCATCTTCGAGCGCTTCCCGGAGCCGACGTAATGCCGCGGTACATGGTGGTGTACTCGGCGGAATACGTGGGCGAGACCGATTTGCGAGATCCCGACGCGTATCCGGCTGCGCCCACACTTCTCGTCGAGGACTCATCCAACTCATGGCGGCGAGCAAACGGACGGGAACTGCGCCATTTCCTGTATCACCATGCCGATCTCGGGCGCGTCTTGGAGCGTATGAACAAGATCCCCAGCGCCCATCAGAAGGCGGAGCGCATTACCCGGCTCGTCCTCGGAGAGGAAGATTTCTGATGGCGCCAAGCCCATAACTACTAATCCCGAATCCAGAAGCACAGGAGAACTCTCCTTCTCCGGTGGCCGGCTTAGGCAGGGCACGCCGGGAAAACCCTGGCTGGTCACGATCGGAAGCAGCGTGGCTGAAATCGATACGAGCACTGCTGCAATGTTGCAGGTCAGGGTGGCCCGGAAGACTATGGATTTGCCAAGGTGGACCGGCAATTTCGACCAGCGATTGTTGCTAATCTTGAACTGTAACCCTCTCGCAGACGAGGTTCCCGTCGTCGAGAGCACGCTCCAACAGCTGATTCGGAAGGAGCAAGTGTCAACTGGGCTTGACGGCTTCTTCTGGAGCCGAGCTTCCGACCGGTCACTCATCAAGGTCTCGTCGCCGTAGCGCACGGATACGAAATGTCGAGAAACCGCGACACCCGCCGACCACGATAGCGGGCGCACTCCCGCACTACGCGCTCGCCCGATTCCGTTTGACGATGTCGGCTACGGTGTTCTTGCTGATGCCGAGATCCCGCGCGATCCACCGGTAGCTCCGACCTTCCCCGACCAGGCGCAGCACCCGCGGCGCCAGGCGATCCGACTTCGGACGCTGCCCGGGCTGACGCCCGAGCTTCTTCCCATTGGCCCTCGCCGCCGCGAGGCCCGACTTCACGCGCTCGCTGATGAGGTCCTGCTCGAACTGCGCGATCCCGACGAGCATTGTCGCCATCATCCGACCGTGCGGCGTGCCGAGCTCGAACGTCATCCCGGACATCGCGACCACCGAGACATTCCACCCGGCGAGCTTGTACAGCGTGTCGAGCAGGTCCTGCGTCGAGCGTCGCTTGCTGGCCCCGGGCAAGTTCGTTCCGCCGACCGTTGTAGATTTCATCGGGCGCCAGCTCGACCTGGCCGGGGACGACCTCGCCGACTACGCGGTGAGGTCCGAGACCCGGCATGAGCCTCTCGCCGAGCTGCGCCAGCTGTACGGGTTCCGATCCTTCTCGGGGCCGCGCGGCGCGTGAGGTTGGGTCATCGGAAGCCTACCCCGGCGCAGCGCTCACGCCTCGAATTGCACGGCGGAGCCGGGGACGCGGCGCGATCGAACCCCCGACGGCGTGCGAGCCTCTTGCCGACGTGTAGCGCAGGCATCCCCCTGACCGCGTGGGACGTCGCACTACGGTTGCACCCTGTCTTTCCTCAGTCGCGGGCGCGAGCCTGTGCCCGGGCTCCAGGCGGTTCCTTCCAGTCGCGCCTGAGAGTCCCCCGGGGAGCGCCTGGTCCAGGGCTGTAGGATCCCAGCCGCCCGAGAAAGAAGGCATTCTCTCGCCCCGCGGGTTGCGACCCGTCACGTGGACGGCGAAGCCGTTGACGGCCGAAGTGGTCCCGGAAGAGCGCTGATCGATGTCTGCACGCCATCCTCCCAGGCCAAGCCCGTTCCCACTCACGGTCCGCGAAGACCGGATCCGAAAACCGATGGAAACCTCAAAGCGCCGCGCAGATTGGCCAGCGGACTGGCCCGACCGGTTCCCCTCGGTATGGTTCCGCTACCGCGAGGACCAGACGTGACACTTCAGGAAGCGATCTCCAACTTCGGTCAGGAGACGAAGGCGAAGCTCAGCAATCCCGGAGCGAGCGGCGCGCCCGAGGACCAGCTGCGCTCACCGCTCGAAGCGCTCATCACCGACCTCGCCGTACTCGCGGGACTCGACCCGGGCACCTTGGTCGCAGTCGGCGAAATGTCGCTCGCGGACCTGAAGACGAGACCCGACTTTGCCGTCACCCGCAACGGCGCCTTGATCGGCTTCATCGAGGTCAAGGCACCGGGCAAGGGGGCTGATCCCCGCCGGTTCCGCGACCCGCACGACAAGGAACAGTGGACGAAGCTTCGGACCCTCCCGAACCTGATCTACACCGACGGAAACGCATTCAGCCTTTGGCGCAACGGCGAGCTCGAAGGAACGATCGTCGAGCTGAATGGCGACATCGAAACCGCCGGCAAGCGGCTGGCTGCCCCCGACAGCCTCGTGTCTGTGTTCGCCGACTTCTTTCAATGGAAGCCGCAGCCACCCCGATCGGCCGCGCAGCTTGCGGAAACCACGGCGCGCCTTTGCCGCCTCCTCCGCGAAGAGGTCGCGGAACAGCTCGAGCAGAAATCAGCGCCGCTCACGCACCTCGCAAAGGACTGGCGCAAGCTCCTGTTCCCGAGCGCAACGGACGAAGCCTTCGCCGACGGCTACGCGCAGGCGGTGACCTTCGGCCTCCTGATGGCACGGGCTCGCGACATCCCTCTCGCCGATGGTCTGGACCGCGTTGCCCACGAACTTCGTCAGACGAACACCCTGATCGGTGCGGCGCTTCGCCTGCTCACGGACGATGCCGACAACCAGGCGACGCTGAAGACGTCGCTCGCGACGCTCACTCGGGTGCTGGACGCTGTCGACTGGGCAACAGTCAGCAAGGGCGAACCGGACGCCTGGCTGTACTTCTATGAGAACTTCCTGAGCGTCTACGACAATGAGCTCCGCAAGAAAACGGGGTCCTACTACACCCCACCCGACGTAGTCCAAGCCATGGTCCGGCTCGTCGACGAAGCGCTTCGATCCGACGAGCGGTTCGGCCTTTCGGAGGGTCTGGCTTCACCCGACGTGACCGTCGCAGATCCCGCTACCGGTACAGGCACATTCCTACTCGGTGTCTTGCGCCGAATCGCCGAGGAAACGGAGAGCGACCAGGGTCCGGGCGCAGTTCCCGGAGTCGTCGAAGCCGCCATATCCCGGCTCATCGGATTCGAAATGCAGTTCGGACCGTTCGCAGTCGCGCAGCTGCGCATTCTGGCGGAGCTGCAGTCGCTCCTCGACCAGCCGAACGCAACACCCGCGATGAACCTCTTCGTGACGGACACGCTCGGCAATCCCTACGTCGAAGAAGAGCACCTCCCGCATATCCTCCTGCCCCTCGGCGAGTCCCGCAGGCGCGCGAACGAGATCAAGCGGCAGGAGAAGATCACCGTCGTCATCGGCAACCCGCCCTACAAGGAGAAGGCGAAGGGCCTCGGCGGCTGGATCGAAAGCGGTTCAAAGGGAGCAAAGGAAGCTGCGCCGCTCGAAGACTGGAAGCCACCTGCTACCTGGAGCGTCAGTGTTCATACAAGACACCTTAGAAACCTATACATCTATTTCTGGAGATGGGCAACGTGGAAGGTCTTCGGGGACGCTAAGCCGTCACGGGTCGAAGGCCGGGAACCGGACCGCAAGGGCATCATTTCGTTCATTACCGCTGCGGGCTTCCTGAACGGGCCCGGCTTCCAGAAGATGCGTGCCGAACTGCGCCGCGATGCAGAGGAAATATGGGTGATCGACTGTTCACCTGAGGGGCACCAACCTGAGGTATCAACGCGCATCTTCCAAGGGGTGCAGCAGCCGATTTGCATCGTCATGGCACTCCGAAGCACGGATGCGGGTTCATGTGCCCCTGCGCGGGTTCGATATCGGGTGCTTCCGCGGGGGGATCGAACTGGCAAGTTCGAAGCGCTTAGTCAGATCACGCTGGACGACGATGGCTGGATCGACTGCCCTTCCGGCTTCCGGGCCTCGTTCTTTCCCAGGGCGGTCGGGGCGTGGGCCGAGTTCGCCCCGCTTGAAGACCTGTTTTCGTACGCTGGCTCTGGTGTCATGTCTGGCCGGACGTGGCTGGTTGCTCCCGACCGCGCCTCGCTCGAGCGCCGGTGGGACCAACTCCAGTCCGAAGCGGATGCGGTGAAGAAAGAGGCACTGTTCCATCCACACATTGTGGATGGCGAACCTGGCGACAAACACGTCAACAAGAAGCTTCGGCACGGGCTCTACGGGCACGAGTTCCGACCGGGTTCCGTTGCGTCGGACACTGGAACCGTCATCCGACCTGTCCGATATGGTCACCGCTCCTTTGATCGGCAGTGGATCATTCCGGATGGACGGCTCATCAATCGGCCAAATCCGACCCTGTGGGAGATCTGCTCGAGCCAGCAGGTCTACATGACAGCGCTGCAAGCACATGCCCTTACGGCTGGGCCGGCGGTCACCTTTTCTGCATCCATACCGGACGTCCACCACTACAACGGACGCGGCGGGCGGGTGTTTCCTCTCTGGGCTGACCGACAACAACGTATGCCGAACCTGAAGGCAGGCCTGCTCGAAGAGATGGCGTCAACGCTGAGGGTCCCCGTCAGCGTGGGTGACCTGATGGCTTACTTCGCGGCCGTCGCTGCGCATCCCGCGTACACCGCCTGCTTCCAAACAGACTTGGTCCAGCCTGGACTGCGTTTCCCCTTGACCGCCGACGCGTCGCTGTTCGCCGAAGCCGTCGAGATTGGCCGAAAGATCATCTGGCTCCACTGCTTCGGCGAACGGTTTGCCGATCCAGGCGCAGGACGGCCCAACGGCGCGCCGCGAATGCGGGACGGTGAACGCCCGGTCATCCCGAGGAATGGCGCCATCCCGACCGATCCGGGTCGCTTCCCGAACCGCATCGAGTACGATGCCGACGCCTGTCGCCTCACGATTGGCGACGGATTCGTCGACAACGTGCAGCCTGCGGTGTGGAGGTACGAGGTCTCGGGCAAGCAGGTCCTCATCCAGTGGTTCAGCTACCGCCGTCTCGACCGTTCCCGGCCCATCATCGGCGATCGGCGCCCGCCATCCGCACTTGAGAAGATCCAGCCCGCCGGCTGGCTCGCCGAGTACACAACGGAGCTGATGAACGTGCTGCACGTCCTCGGTCGCCTGGTCGCGCTCGAACCTCGCCAGGCCGACTTGCTGAACCGAATCTGCGACGGGCCCCTGATAAGCGCCGACGACCTCCGCGCCCGCGGAGCTTTCGATGCGCCCACGAAGGTCCGCCGCAGACGAACCGACGAACGACAACAGCCCCTCCTTGACGAGTCGGCCGCGTAGAGTGAGCACACCACCGGAAAAAGGTCCGGGCCCCAAGGGCATCGAGATCACGACGATTGATCCAGACCGTCCCGAATGGGGTACCCGGGAAGGGCACATGAGTGTGGAAGCGCATTCGCCGACCTCCTCGGACCACCTCATCCGACAATCAGGAGACCGAAGTGGCATCCATCGACCTCAAATCTCTCGACATCAAACAGCTCCCCGAGCTGCTCGCCAAGGCCCAGACCGAGTTGGCGTCGCGCGAGAAGCAGAACCGCAAGGAGTTGCGCACCGAGCTCGAACGCCGCGTCGCGGCGGACGGCTACCGGATGGCCGATATCTTCCCCGAGCTCGGGACCGGCGCACGCCGCAAACGGCCCGCGAAGTACCGCGACCCGCAGAACCCCGATCAGACCTGGAGCGGCATTGGACGGACCCCGAAGTGGGTGCAGGCGATCCTCGACGAACGCGGCATCGACATGGCCGCCTTCAAATCGATCCCGATGTATCAGATCCACGCCTCGAGCTGAGCCAACGAGCGCGCGGGGGATCGGGTGGGCGCCGGGGGCGGGTTGAGGCCGTGCCGAAAAGGGGAGCCGCGCGCGAGGTAGCGCGAACGACGCGAGCCCGGAAAATTTCCCGGAATCGAGGGGAACATCCAGAATTCGACGCACGAGAATCGCGCGTGCTGCGAGATCACACCCCCACCCGGTAGGTCGGTACCCCCCCGTGCAGCCGCGATCGCGCCCTCGAGGGACGCGTCGCCGGCACGAGGCCGGGGCGAGCGGTCCTACCCCGCGGCCGGGCCGAGGGCGCCGGCGACAACGGACGCGGGATGCGCCAGGTCGCTCGGGTCCGTTCGCCAGCGATCGAACGCGGTCACGCGCCGCTGGGGGATCCCCCCGGGGGGCAGGTACCCCCACGTCCCTCCGTAGACCGCCTCGAGAAGCCACGCGAGCTCGCTCTCCGCCTCATCGGGCTCGACGTCGGTCCACCACGAGCGCTCGATCCCGTCCCGCATCTCCGGCATCCACCGGTAGCCCCGGGCGCGTAGCGCCTCCTTCGACGCGAACGGCGCGCGAATCGCCCACAGGCGCACCGTCGGGGTGAGCGCCCGCCGGCGCATCGCGGCGAGGACCGATTCGCCCGAGACCGGGAGGCGCTGCGCGAGCAGCCACACCCCCGCCTCACAATCCGCGAGCGCACGGTGCCGGTCCCGGGCGAAGACCCCGTACGCGCATAGGAGGCAATGCAGCGCCTGGCTCGCGAAGCCCTCCACAATCCACGGAACCTCCGCGCGCGTGCACGCCCAGGGCCTCGCGCGCGCGGCCGGGAGCACCCGCTCGACGAATGGCCGGTCGAACCGCGCGTTGTGCGCCACGATGAGGCCCGAGCGCTCGATGAGCGCGCTCGCCGCCTCGACGTCAATCCGCTCCCCCCGAACGTCGTCGTCCGTGAGGCCCGTCAGGTGCGTGATTTCGGCCGGGAGCGGGCGGCCCGGATCGTTGCGGTGCGCCTGCGCCTCGTCGTGGAGGACCTCGACGACGGTTCCCGCGAGGGTGTACGTGAACGGCAGCAGCGCGAGCTCGATGACCGCATCGTGCTCCGGACTGAACCCCGTCGTCTCGCAGTCGACGTAGAGCCCCCGCCGGAGCTCCGCGGCCCCCGGATCCGAGAGGCGGGCGGGGAGCACAAGCGGATGCAGGGTGCGGGTCTCGCTCGCGTCGCTCGAATGAACCATGGGGATTCTCCTCGAGGTGCGGCCTCCGGTCGTAACCTGGACGCGGGGAAGGCGAAGCGCGGACCCCGAGGGTAGACCCCTCGGTCCGCTCGCCGCGGCGAAGCGGCGCACTCCTCTCCCCCACCGGCCCCGGCCCGCACCAGGACCTCGCGGCGACCGCCCACGCCCGGCCCGGGGCTCCGGGCGCCCGCGCCGCTTCCGCGTAACTCCACACTCGAGCCCGGAGGCTCGAGTGAATTCCATCGCCTTCTCGGCGTACACCGGCAGATTCAACTTCCTTCAACGTCACCTCGGCCGAGGCCGAGGAATTCCTCTCGCACCGGAACCAGAAGCCCGAGCCCGTACCCGACGCCCGCGCCGAGTGCGAGCGGCCCCCGGACCGGGACCGCCCACTCGACGGTGAGGTGCAGGCACGGATACCGCGAGAGGTGCCCCGGGCGCCGGTACGACAGCGGGTGAGTGCTCCCGCGAAGCGACGACCCGCGCGAGAACGCCGCCCGCTCGACGAGCGACTCCGCGACGCCGGCGTGGCGCAGGAGCCGGCGCACCGAGCGCTCCGGACGCGCCCGGCCGCGCACGCTGTCGTACCCCGGCAGCACCACCGGGGTCGCGCTCGTCCAACACCGCCCCTCCCCACGGTACCGGCCGAGCATCGGATCGGGCTCCGCGATCGGCGCCAGCATGCCGACCGCCTCGCCGGACGCCTGCGCGACGAGCGCCGCGCCCGGCAGCCGCGACACCACGCTCCGCCACACGTCCTCGTCGACGCACTCCGGCGCCACGAGCAGCACCCGGCGGATCCGCCCGTCCGCATGCTGGTACCCGACGTTCGGCAGGGGCTGGACCGAGATCCGCCCATCGCCCCCGTGCCCCATGAGCTCGGAGATGGCACCCTTGCCGAGACCTGCACACTGCGCTGCACACCCGATCGCATGACGCACCATCGCCGCGACCTCGACCGTGCGCGCCCCGTCGACGACGAGCCGCCCGTCGGCCGGGGTCCGGAGCGTGAACGCGGCCCACCGCACCCGGGGGAGCTCGAGCTCGGAGCGATACCCCTGGCTTCGGGGCGAGAGCTCGATGCGGGTCGCGACCCGGCCCGGGTCAATTCGGGTCCGCTCCCGGCGGTACCGCATCTGGAGCGCATCGAATCCCCCCCGCCAGGGCACACTGAGCGCGAGCCGCCCGTCGGGCGACGGCGTGTACCGGACGCCCCGCGGCCGCGAGGGCGCATCGAGGAGCTCCGCCCGGGCGAGCGCGAGATCGATGCCCTGCCCCACCGCCGACACCGAGCGCGCGATGGCGCCGAGCGCCTGAAAATGCCCCGCCGTCTCGGCCGACGCCTCCCATTCGTACGTGACCGTTCCGGCGAACCGCCTCGCCCGACGCGTACGAAGCGACGCGAGCTTCGCCGCCTTCGTCCGCGCGGCGACCGGCTTCCCCTTCGCATGCAGCGCGAGCACCCGGTCCCCGTCATTGTCCGGCACCGACGCCCGCACCGCCCGGAGCACCGCCGCCCGGGGCGCCGTGACGACCGGTGGGGACAACGTCTCGAGATGGCGAAGCGCCGCCTCGAGCTCCGGGGCGCGCCGGCGCTCCATCGCCGAGCCCGCCACCAGCGCCTGGTACACACGCCACGGCGACGGCGGCCATTCCACGCCGTGATAGAGCCCCTCCAGCCAATCGACCGTGACGCGCAGCTTCGCCATCGTCCCCACCCCCTACACCTCCACCGACGGGGGCTTCTTCTTGAGCATCCGCCTGGCCCGCACCGGGTCGTAGTGATGGATCTCGGGCTCGCCTCCGAGCTCAATGTTCGCGGCCGCGGACCACTCGCCCGCAACAGCGCGAAGCTCCTCGAGCACCGCTTTGGCATCGACCTCGACCGCTCGCCGCTCGCCCGCCGCACCCACCGTCTCCCAGGTGGCCGGGCCCGACGGCACGAGCGCGCACCGGGACCGAAGGTGGTACCGACGCGCACCGACGAGGAGCCCCCCGAGCGCGAGCCCCAGGAGATACCCCGCCAGCACCTCGACCCCATCCGCCGTCCGGTACCGCCGCAGCACGTCGAGCATGATCGATGCCGACTGCACGATCTCCCCGCGCACCCGGAGCCCCCCCGGCCGGCCGGTCGCGGGCGACGGCGCGAATCCCGCCTGCGATGCCGTCCGCCATTCCCGGTCGCTCAGGCCAAGCTCATCCTGTGCGAATGCCCCCGTGTACTGCGCCGAGCGGGTGCACTCGACGACGTCGTGCGCCGTGATCCGCGATTCGATAGCCCGCGGTACCGAAACGCGCGTGTCCCGCGAGTCCCACGCCCCGTACACCAGCGACGTGGGCCCAAGCCGCGCGAGCGGCGCCGCGTCCGCGGCGTCGAACGCCTCGAACGCCGCACGGATGGCAACGGCGAACCCCGTCGCCCGGATCGACGCGTCGGCCAAGCGGTGCGGGAGTTCGGTGAGATCCTCCCGACGCCCGCCCGCCTCGACCGCGTGCCGCGGGATGAGGTCCGCGAGCGACCCCCGGTACGATGCCTCCATCCGGTTCGCCTGCGACTGCACCGTGTCGAGCTCGCACATCCGGATCCCGTCCCCCAGATCGTTGATCGCGTACTCCGAGCACCGTTTGGACCCGCCCCTCTTCGCCAGCGGGCCAGGGTACGTCGGGGGGTCGACCACCGCCGCCCTCCCCTCGACCGGCTCGAGCGCCTGGCCGTACCTGAGCGCGACCAGGTCCTCCTCGCCGATGAGTCCCTTAATGGATAGGGTCATGGACTGTCTCCTCATTGAGTTCGGGTCCGGGGACGGGCCCCGGGAGGGGACTCGCTGTGCGGAGCACCGTGTTCGGGCCGTTTTTGGCCCTTGCGACGTGGTAGCCCGCGAGCGAGTGCGCGCACCGCCCACGGCCGCCGAAGACCGCGACCGCGGCCGGGAGCGCCGCCGAGCGCCACAGGTGGTAGCGGTACCCATCCCCGGTCCGGCGAAGTGGAAACCCCTGCAGCCCCACCGACGCGAGGAGCTCGACCCACGCACGGCAGTACACGTGGACGCTCGAGTGCTCGTTCGGCGACCACCCGAGCGCGAGCGTGGTCCAGTTCGACGCCGGATCGAGCCCGAGCCGGCCTTTTTTCCGGTCGTTGGCCCGGGCCTCGATGGTGAGCCACTGGTCGCCCGGGACCGTGCGGCCCGCCGCTTGACGCAGTGACCGGTGCACCGTCCACCCCGTCTGCCGGCCCGACCAGGTCTTGAGGCCAGGATTGAGGCCCCACGGACACCACCAGTCGAGTTCGACCCCGCCGAGCCGGACTCCGTCGGGCTCCAGTGTCTCGAGCTCGAACGGACCCGAGAGCGCCGCGAGCGCCGGCGCCTCGAACCGGACCTCGCCGGCGGCGCCGATGACGAAGCCGGTCCGCGCATGCCGGTCCGACCGCCACGCGAGGTGCGCGAGCCCGGCGCACGCGAAGACCTCGGCGGGATTCGCGGCGTCAATCCGCCACTCCATCACGCGTCTCGCCCGCGCGAAACCCACGCGTCCGCAGCCTTCACCAACGCCTCGAGCCACGCGAGCCGCCACGGACCGTGCTCCGCCGAAAGGCGCGCATACCGGTCCGCGATCCGCTCCGCGAGCGCGCGGTTCGTGTCTGGAGAAGCCTCCGGATCCCACTGCTCCGGCCACGGAAACCCCGGCCGCGCCCACCCGTGGTGGGCCGCAATCAAGTGCAGGATGAGGTCGCGGTGCGGGGTGTCCGCGGGGAGGCTTCGCTCTGCATCCGAGACGGAGGCGAATTCGTGCCGGTAGCCTCCGAGCCAACCGGGCCGGAACCGACCCCGCCTCGACTTCGCGAGCGGGGGACCGCCCGGCGGGACGCCCGCCGCGAGCCGCCACAACCGCCGCGACTTGCCCACGTCATGCCACTCGCCGGCGAGGACAAGTGCCTCGACGAGGGGGCCCGGGAGCCCAAGCGCCTCCCCGATCCGCCGGATCGCCTGCCCCACCCGACGGCCGTGCTCCTCGAGGGTCTGCGTCGCCCCGCCGAGCCAGGTCACCTCACCCGCTCCGGTCGCGAGATCCGCACCGGCGCGCCGGCGCACGTACACCCACGTGCACTCCTCGCCATCGTCTTCGTCGCCGGGGATCTCGATCCGCAGCTCGACCGCATCGCCGACCCAGGCGGGTAGCTCCAAACCAGCCGTGGCCTCGTCTCCTGGCTCGGCGGCCACATAGCGGATCCGATCGGGGGTATCGCCCACGTCGACGACCGCGTCCGACGCGGCCGCGTCGGGCAGTCCGGACTCCGCGAGACCGCCCACGCCAGGCGGCAGGAGCACCGTCGCGTACGCCACGGACGGCAGCTCCGGGGCGTCGTGGACCCGCGCGGCGTGTACGTCCCCGTCGGCCCGGACCACGACCAGCGCGAGTCCCCTCCCCTCCTCACGGCGAATCGTCTCCTCGACGATCTGCTTCGCGGCCGTTACCGGCACCCGCGCGAGCTCCGCAGCGCGCGGCGGAAAGAACGAAAGCGCCGCCTCCGCGGCCTCCGGACCCGCCCGCACCAGGTCCGCTATGTCCCGGCGCCACGCGAGCCAGGTCTCCGGTACCTCGGGCGCCTCCGAGACCCCGCGCAGGTACACCTCGACTGGCGGGCGAACCAGATCCGAAGACGTCAGCGCGTACGCCTCGACGACCGCCGCGTCCAAACGCGGAATCGTGACACGTGACACGGAACACCGAGACAGCGTCGCCTGATCCACGCCCCGCAGCGTCCCCGGGGACAGATTCGGTACGCTCCGCAGCACCTCGAGGGTCGCGCGCCGCACGGCGTGGAGCCGCCCCACTACCGTCCCGGGCCGCTCGACCTGCGAAGAATCGCGCGCCGTGTACACGACCGTGACCGTCGCGCTCCCCATTCCGGCGCGGTTGACCCGCCCCAGGCGCTGAATCATCGAGTCGAGCGTCACGAGGTCCATCACCGCGTGGTCCGCGTCGATGTCGACTCCGACCTCGCCAGCCGACGTCATCACCAGGTACATCGCCGGGAGCCCCCGCGTCCGCTTGCGTTTCGGCGAGAAGCGCCCCCACACCGCTCCGCCGACGAGCGCGGACCGCTCGTGGCCGCGCAGCGTCCCCGTCAGCACCGCCACGCGCTCCGCTCCATGCAACCGGGCGAGGCGCGACGCAATGCGGCACGCGTCCGCCACCCGCTCGACGTAGACCGCAATCGCCCCCGTGCGGTGCGCCGAGGCCGCCTCGCACATCGCCCCGATGCGATCCGCCGGCGACGCGACGCCGACGAAGCACGCGGTCTTGCCCGCCTCGAGGCGACGACGCACCGCCTCGTCCTCGAAATCCTCGGCCTCAAGGGTCAGCACGGGCCCGCGAGTCAGCACGGCGCCGGCACCCCGCCCCCAAGCGCCGAGAGCGTCATCACGGGGAGCTCCGGATGGAGCTGCGCGAGCGCGCGGAGCAACTCAACCATCGCAGGTGCCAGGTGCGCCTCGTCGAGCACGATGAGGGCGTCGTGGCCCACGAGCCCCGCGTCCATCGCACGGCGCGACCGCCCGGCGCCGTAGCCGGAAAACAACAGCCGCGAGCCCACCATGTCGACCGTCCCCACCACCACCGTGGGACGAGCCGGATCCACCCGCCACTTGGCGTCGTCCGCGAGACCGCCACGCAGCACCCCGAGTCCGACCGGGCACGCCGCCGGAAAGGCCGCACACCGGGCGAATGCACGCGCCAGCTCGGGCACCGCCCCGATCCGGTCGATCCAGCCGCGGATGGCCGCCGCCGTCTGGTCCACGATCGCGCGACGGTCAACGATGTACACGACCCGCCGGGGCACAGCCGGGTTGGCGAGCCGGGCCAACACCGCGAGCAGCACGCTCGCCGTCTTGCCCAGACCCGTCGGAATCGCCAGCGCGACAGGTACCCGCCCCGCGACGAACTCCATATAGAGACGGCGCTGCCACGGATATGGCTCGTCGCCAGTGAGGGCGCGGAAGTGGGGGATCGGGGGGAGTTCGCGGTGTGGTACGCGTTTCACTGCCTCAGACCACCCTCAGCCGGGCATGCGGTTCGGCCGTCCCACCCACCGGACAAGAACCGATGACGCCTCCCCCAGAGCACTGAATTTCCTTTACGTACATACTTCGTCGCGATGCCTCAGAGCTGTCGAAGGTCAATATGTCGTGTTCGCTAGATTGTGGATGCCGATACAGTAAGTAAAACTGTCGCAAAAGTCAACTAAAATCTGTCTTTTTAAATATGTTATCGGACAAACCCTCAGACGTGTTCAAGGAACGCCTGCGGGCCGCACGCGTGCAGTTGCGCGCCATGAACCAGGCTGACCTGGCGAATGCCACGGGACTGCCCGCTACCTCGATCGCGCACTTCGAGCGCGGCGCGCGCAAACCCTCGTTCGACAACTTGCGAAAGCTCGCCGATGCGCTGGACGTGACGACGGACTATCTGCTGGGACGGGTGGACTCGCCCGACATGGCGTACACCGCCGACCCCCTCTACCACTACGGGACGCGGCTTTCGGCTCGCGATCGCGCGCTCGCCGAGGACTTCCTACGCATGCTGGCGGACCGCACCGACCGGGAGCAAGACGACCGCCCGTGACAGAAAGTCCTCAGGCCACCCCGATCCTCAATAGAACCTGACGTTCCGGCGACACAGGTCCGCCCGCCACCCAGCCCACCCAACCCGAGCCTTCGTCTCACTACCCCAACCCGGTGGAACGGTCTGTGCTTGGCACTTGCCCTGTAAACGAGTAAACTCTACAACCTTAGAACTCTAAAACGTGTTGACATATGAAGGTGATCGCCGTTGTCGCCCAGAAGGGCGGAGCAGGAAAGACCACGCTTAGCATCGCGACGGCCGTCGCGGCCGTCGTGGACGGGCTTTCCGCTGCGATCGTGGACATCGATCCCCAGGCCACGGCCACCAACTGGAGCGACCGCCGCCAAGCCGAGAGTCCTGTCGTCATCTCGGCACAGGCCACCCGGCTCCCGCAGATCCTCGACGCGGCGGCCGCGCAGGGTGCCGATCTCGTCGTCATAGACACCGCGCCACGGGCCGAGCAGGGGGCGCTCGCCGCCGCGAAGGCTGCAGACTTGGTCCTCGTCCCTTGCCGTCCTGCGATCTACGACCTCGAGACCATCATGACGACGGTGGAGCTCGTCCGTTTCGCAGAGCGGGACATACCCCTGCTCTGCGTCCTCAATAGCGTCCCACCACGCGGTCCCAGACAACAGCAGGCCCGTGACGTGCTCGCCGAGCACGGCGTCGCTGTCTGTCCGGCAAGCATCGGCCACCGCGCGGCCATCGATCACGCTGCGGCGCTCGGGCTCAGTGCGCAGGAGTATGAGCCAGCCGGCAAAGCGGCGACCGAAATATCGTCGGTTTACTCCTTTATTGGCAATCTTGTAAACTCGCCAACTCCCAAAGGAGTCAATCACGATGACTAAGGCCAAACCGGCTGATCTACGCCAAGCCATGCTGGCCAACACCCGCAACGCAACGCCGGCGGCCGACCAATCATTGCGAGAAGGGCAGAACAACGCCGACAACGAAAGGCGCCGTCACTACCGCCCCGGCAGAGAGGGAAAGGCCAACGTCACCGGCTACTTTCCGCCGGCCGTTAAACGGCAGCTCCGCGTCCTCGCTGCGGAACAGGACACCACGATCCAGGCACTGCTCGGGCAAGCGCTGAATGATCTCTTCGCTAGGTACGGCAAACCGGAAGTCGTCCCCGTCGGGGAGCACCTCGGACCGTGATAAGCAACCGGTTCGCCATCGCTGGCACCGCGACCCGCAAGTTGCTCGCGGACTCAGGCTGGACGGTGCGAGGCGAACGGCGCTGCGGCCGCTTCGCCCTACTCACAGGTCCCGGAACCACCGGAACCGTACAGCAAGGCGACGATAAATGACCCTCCGGCGGCCCGACATCGATCACATCCGCTCGGAGGATCTCGCCAGCGATGAGCGACTCATGGACCTGTACATCCAAGCAGTCCAGTACGGCTACTGGCCCAACTCCGCGCCCGCGGTGCTCGAGTTTGCCGCGTTCGCCGAAAAGGCCCTTCAGGACGACAACCGTGGCACCCCAGCCAAACTGTTCTACAGCCTCATCAAGCGCAAGGACAGCTCGATGGTCACGCAAGCGGCCGAAAACCGTGCCATGGAACGGTTCCCGAGTCATGTCCGGCAGGAGATGGTGGACGCCGCGAGCGCTGTCTCGGACCTACGCGCCAGCCCTGGCGACAACGCCGATGAAGTCCATGAAGCGCTCATCGCGCAGGACGTCGGATACGCACATGCGGTGATGTTGCAGTGCTTCCTCCCTCAGCACCCGATCAAGGGCCGCGAGTACGAAACCTTCCATGGACGAGCATCGCTCATCATCGAGGCGGGGCAGATCGCTAACCCCAACCGGCCACGGCATTGGATCAAGTGCGACGTCCCTTCGGGCCCGAAACCGCGGCTGATTCTGCCTTACATTGTCGGCGAGGCCATACGCAACGCCAGCCCCGAGATCGACCTCGGCCGCAGCCTCCGAAAGTTCATGTCGCGGCTCGGCATGCCTGTCACTGGTCACAACGGCAAGGCGGTAACCGCCCAGATCCAGAACGTCGCGGCCGCCCAGATCGTGATCGGCGAGTGGACAGACGATGCAGTACACACCCACGGAGGTCGCCTTGCGAAGAGGCTAAGCTTTTGGCTGGAGCGGGATCCAGACCAGCGGACCTTCTGGACACCCACAATGACGCTATCGGACGAGTTTTTTGACGCGATCCAACAGCACCGCGTACCGATCGACACGAACCACCTCGCCCGATTCGCCCGCTCACCGCGGCGAATGGATCTGTACGCTTGGCTCTCCTACCGTACGCCCCGCATCCCGCGCGGCAAACACCAGGCCATCTCGCTACGGACACTCTGGGGCGTCTTCGCGCCCGACATCACCCGATTCGCGAACTTCAAGACCCGATTCAAAGGTGACCTGAAGGCCATCTACGCGGTGTACCCCCACTTCAAGACCGAGATCGCCGACAAGAGCGACATCCTATGGTTGCAACGCTCGCGACCACCGGTTCCGTTCGCCCCCCGGGTCCCCGGCTTCAGACTGATCCCCCGGTCCGAACCCAGCCCCCAAAGCGGCGACTGAGGGTGTGTCTTACTGTTACCCGTACCGCCTCTAAGGTGTGTCTTACTGTTACTCAGGCGTGTCTTACTGTTACCCGCGAGGTGTTTTTCAGCACAAAACTAATTGATTTAACTACCATTATGAGCCCGAGAGCGACCGCTACTTATAATTAATACATATAGCTATAAGAACTTATCGGTTTTCGGAGCCCCTGACCGTGTGGACGTGAAGAATAAGGTTTAAAATTAAATCAAATGACTACGAGGAAACGGAGGCTGTGGATAACTCTCGGCGTAAACGTAATCGACAAAATTTCGACGGGGATCGCAGCGAGCGGATCGCGAGCTGCACGTGTCCCAGAAAGAGGTACGAGAACGACCGCAGTGCACGAAGGCCCGCGGAGATAATTGGGACGGCCGAGGCTCGGTCTCACTCGGATTGACAGCGAGAGAGAGGGGAGGGGGCGTCAAGCGACCGGGGCCTTTGTGAAGCGGAGGAGTGCGGCAGACTTAACATCCGGGGGCGCTGCTGGTCTCGCGGAGGGCCCTTCTGCCCGCTGTTCTACTTCCGATAATGGCCCGGTTTTCGGAAGCTATCCGGTGATGAAGACGAGTGGGCGGGGAGGTACCTCAATGCCGCTATCAGCCGCGCATCAACTCTGACAGAAGCGCCCGGTTGGCATCGGCGCCTCGATGCAACACCATGATGTGATCCGGTTCCGACACAAACCATGCGAAAGATCGCCACGCGAGCTCGCTGACCGAGCCCTTGAACGCGCCCGCGTCACGGTCCGCATAGGCCGTCACGAATGCCACCTGGTGCTCGCGGAAACCGGCCTCCATCACGATCCCCATCAATGCGGCCTGACGTGCTTCATTGACCGGCCCATCCGTCGCAACGACCTCCACGAAGATGAGGAGAGGCTCAACGGGCCCGAGATCCACCAGGATGAGATCGGGCAGGTTGCGGCCGGGGTCGATCGCGAGGCCGATTGCCTGTGCCAAACGGTCATCGCGCGCCACCACCTGATTGCGGCTCTCGCTCAGCCAGATGACGCCGGGCTGGTCGAGGAATCGGGCCGCGAATTCCTCCACCACCGCCTTGGAGATCACCGAACTTGGCCCGGGCTCCATGTCGCGGGTTTCGCCGTTGGGGAAGGTCACCAGCACCCGTCCTTGGCGCGCAACGGCGCCGCGGCGGATGATCGCAATCCGTGCGAGGGCTCCGGGCGAGAGGTTGGCTTCCTGCCACTGTGCGATCCGCGCGTCCAGCGTTTCATCGAGCAGATCGGGGTGGAACAACGCCGCGAATTCCGCCGCCAGGGCATAACGGGGGAGGGGAGATGTCGTTGGCAGTCCCTGGCGTTCCTTGACGGATCCGAGGCGTACGAGGCCCTCTCGCAACGTCTTATCGCGGATCGACTCGCGGGTGTTGGCCGCATACCATCGGCCCTCGATGTTCCCGGCGGCGGGACGCATGGACTGTTGCAGCCAAACGACGCAACGGGACCATGCAGTGCTTGACCGCGCCGGCGCAAGCGGGCAGTCTAGCCCCCACGACACCATTGCAAGGAGCCCTTGTCGGGTCCCTTGCCGAATACAAGAGTCCGAACGGGCGGGGGTTTGGCCACCACCGCCCGGGTGAATAAGCAAGCGCTTTCGCATCTCCTTGCGTGGTGTCGCGTGGCCTGGCGCCCATTGTCAGGCACCGGACGATTGCACACCGAGCGTAGTCACGCGAAGGCGCCGATGCCACGGACTCCTCCCGCGAAGACAGCGCTCACGACCGGGCGCGTCGCCTTGAGTCGACGCACCCGGGTCGAAGGAGTCCGCGTCATGAACGAGAGAGAGGCACGCCCGAACCCACACCTCGCCGGCACGATGGCCGATCTCGAGCAAGCATGGGAGGACTGGGACCACGACGCCCCGGCCGCTTCTACCACGAGTCTTCGAAGACGCCTGTTCACGGTGTTCGTTTGGTCGGGGGGCGAATTCGCCGCGAGAACCGTCGACTTCGCGAAGAGCGCGAAATCTTACAAGAGGCCGCGGCTTGGTTCGCTCGAGACGCCGGCACGATACCGGGGAGGTCTTCGAGCTCGTGAAGGCGAATCAGGCCCATCATCGGGTGGCCACGATATGCCGAGTGTTGGGCATCTCCGCCAGCGGGTACTACGCGCGAGCTTGCGAGCCGCGCAGCGGATGGCGAGGCCGTGGGCGTTCCAATCGTGCGAAACGCGACGAGGAGTTGCACGACACGGTCCGGACCATCCACGAGGCTTCTGGAGGCCGCTACGGGATACCTCGGGTCCATTTGGAAACCTGAAGAGGGGGGAGTGGACAACCCCGACAATGTTGCGGTCGGTTTTGAGTGGCAAATTGATTTTGCTTGCCTTTCTTCTGGTACAACTCCAGAGCGCGTTTGCGCAGACCCGACATGGCCTCCCATTGGTCATGTCGGCATCGAACCCTGTCGTGCAGGGATTTGTGCGGATTGTCAATCACTCGGATCATGCCGGAACGGTGGAGATTCACTCCATCGATGATTCCGGACAGCGATTTGGCCCAATCTCTCTCCACTTGGAGGCGAAAGCCAGCGCGCATTTCAATTCAGACGACTTGGAATCGGGCAACGCGGACAAGGGTCTTTCGGGAGGAGTCGGAAGCGGCGAGGGGAATTGGCGCTTGGTGCTGGAGACAGATCTGGACATTGAGCCTCTCGCCTACATCCGCACTGGGGACGGATTCGTGACCAGCATGCATGATCTCGTTGCGGAGGGCAGGTCCATGCGCCACCACGTGCCCATCTTTAATCCCGGGGGCAATCTGGCGCAGGTCAGTCAGCTGCGTCTCATCAACACGATGGACACTGATGCCGCGGTGGTCATCGACGGGTTGGATGACCGAGGTGCATCGGCCGAGGAGGAGGTGAGACTGGAATTGCCGGCCGGTACAGCTCGAATGTTCAGCGCACAAGAGCTGGAAACGGGAGGAAGTGGGTTTAGCGGTCGGTTTGGAGACGGGGCAGGCAAATGGCACTTGTTCGTCTCTGCCGATCGCCCGCTTCAAGTGATGAACCTGTTGAGAAGCCCTAGCGGACACCTGACCAATCTGTCTCGAACGACCGTGATACGCGCCGGTGTGTGTGACGAAAGGGTCATGACGGTGAACTTTCCTGATTTGGGTTTGCAGGCCGCAGTCGAGTTCGCGCTCGGCAAGACGGTAGGTGCTCCGGTATCGCGAGCTGAACTGGCGACATTGACGGAGCTCGATGCACAGAGAAGAAACGTCAAGAGCTTGACGGGAATCGAATGTGCATCCGGGTTGACAAAGCTAAACATTGCGAACAATCACATTTCCGACCTCTCACCGTTGTCCGGTTTGAGAGCGCTGACGTGGCTCGGGCTTTGGAACAATCCTACTGCGGATCTCTCGCCGCTGTCGGAATTGTTCGCCTTGCGGTGGCTGAATCTCTGGGGTACCGGTGTTTCGGACTTGTCACCGTTGTCAGGCTTGACCGCACTGGCGTTTCTGGAACTTGGTAACAATCAGATTTCGGACATTGCGCCGTTGTCCGGATTGAGGGCCCTAACGAGTTTGGACCTTGACCAAAATCTGGTTACGGACGTGTTACCGTTGTCCGGGTTGACCGCGTTGACGGAGCTCGAACTCCAGAACAATCGGATATCAAAGCTGTCTCCGCTGTCCGGGTTGACGGCCCTGACGGAGCTGAACCTCGGGTACAATCTGATTTCGGACGTATCGCCAATATCCGGTTTGACGGAGCTATCGGATTTGTCTCTCAGGGAAAATCAGATAACAAATGTATCACCGTTGTCCGAATTGAGGAACCTTACAACACTTCACCTCGCGACCAATCAAATTTCGGACCTTTCACCATTGGCCGGGTTGCGATCTCTCACATGGCTCGCTCTTTGGGCGAATCCGATCTCTGACCTTTCACCACTGTCCGGGTTGAGATCCTTGACATGGTTGAATCTCTGGGGTGCCGGCGTTTCAGGCCTGTCTCCCCTGTCACGCTTGACGGCCCTGACATTTCTGGAACTTGGCAACAATCAGATTTCGGACATTGCGCCGTTGTCCGGGTTGAGAGCCTTGACGAGTTTGGACCTTGACCAAAATCTGGTTACGGACGTGTCAGCGTTGTCCGGGTTGATCGCGTTGACGGAGCTGGAGCTCGCGAATAATCGGATTTCGGACATTGCCCCCCTGGTGTCCAATCCAGGTCTGGATAATGGTGATATCCTTACTCTGAGCAACAACCCGTTGAGTTTGGAATCTCGGAGCAGGCATATTGCAACTTTGCGAGCGAGGGGAGTGGATGTTTCGTTCTGATTGCGCCAGGGCGGTCTCCCTCCGGGTTCATCCAGCTATTGCCTGCGATGCCTCCCATCGGCTCTGTTGCAAACTTGGCGAAGGGGCGAGGTGCGGTCACGCGGGGAGTAGTCTTTCCATCGCGAATCGGAGGACGTTGTAGACCTCGACAGGGACGGTCACGCTCACCGTCGACATCACGGTTTCTTCTCCCATCGTTCAGGAGTCCTTTATTGCTTACAATTGAGATGCGCCATATTAGCATCATGGGAAATCGAGAAGGAGGATGGATAGCTTGCACGTGACGGATGCCAGCGCGTCGGCGGTGGCCGCTGCCGCGGACGTGGCACGGGGGGAGGGAGACCGGCGCCGCCGGCCTCGAGGTCGGCGCCGGCATGCGCTACACGGCCGGAGCGCTCACCATCGAAGGCTAGGCGCGTACGCTCCTCGCGCACGAGGCCTCCGGCTGCGAAGAGTGGGGGATGACCGTGAGGCTCGAGGCCACACGCAGCGAGAGCGGCGACGAGGACGACGCGTCGAAAGGGCTGCTGTCGCCAGACGAGCAAACCAGTATTGAACCCGTCGAGCCGGCGCACGCAGTCGTTACAGAATCTATATTCGGGAACACCACCGTCCGGTGACGCCATTGATGGCGGAATGGCCGCAAAGCGCGAGCTCCGGAGGTTCGATTTGACGGCACTAACCATCCGACTACGCACCGACGACGAACGCAATGCCGTCGAACGGCTGAAGGAAGCGACCGGGAAGACGACCGCCTCTCGCGCGATCCTCCGCGCGGTCCACGAGTGGCCCGACGTCGTCGCCGAGCTCGCCGCGGAGCGCCGACGGACCGCCGCACTCATCGAGCGCCTCGAGGCCCTCATCGCGGTCGAAGACGATCTGCACCGCGTCACCATCACCCGGGCCGAGGCTCACAAGGCCGCCACGAGCTCCCTCGAAGCCCTGCGGACCGGCTAGCGGCCCAGAACCGCCCTCATCTCGCATGTGGCCCTTGAGCAACGAAGAATGCTACGTCTCGATCGACATCGAGGCGGATGGACCGATCCCGGGCGCGCATTCCATGCTCTCGCTCGGCGCCGCGGCGCTCGACGCCGAGGGGGTGCTCCGCGACACATTTGCGGCGAACCTCGAGCAGCTCGACGGAGCGACCGAGGACCCGCGCACGATGCGCTGGTGGGCGTCGCAGTCGACCGCGTGGGAGGTCGCTCGCGCCGATCCCCAGCCGCCCGAGCGCGCCATCAAGCGCTTCAGCACGTGGGTCGAACACCAGCATGACGCTCTGGGCCTGCCCGTCCTCGTCGCGTACCCCGCGGCGTACGACGCAATGTGGGTCGAGTGGTACTGCCACCGCTTCGCCGGCTCGAGCCCGTTCCGCCGACGGGCGATCGATCTCAAGACGCTCGCGATGGTCGCGATGGGTGCGGGCTACCGCACGACGACGAAATCAAGGCTGCCGAAACACTGGCGACCCCCGGCCACACATACCCATGTCGCGCTCGATGATGCGATCGAGCAGGGCGAGCTGTTCTTCAATATCGTCCGCGAGCTCAACATCCAGCGCGGAGATGTCGCGCTGGCGGCCGAAGAACGTCCGACAACCCGGACCGACCGCCGGCGCCGGCGCCAGGAGCGGGAGCGGTTGCGACGACGCGGTCTTTCGGCCTGAGCGTTACCGAATTGACATTCTGTCGCAGGCGTAAGAGCAATCAACCACTTAGCAACGTTGAGGCGGCGTCTGGAACCCTCGGTGCGTGAGGGGCTTCACAGGACCCTCCCCGCCGGGCGAGCAAGACGGCTGTACCATGCCGGCACGACGCCACAGCCGCGTACCGGCGCCCGAGGGAAGGACGATGACGAAACGACTGCTACTGGCAGCCGCTTTTGCGCTCGCTTTCGCCGGCTGTGGAACCATCACCGGAAGCACGGAAACGCGAATCACGACCGAACCTTTCGGGCCCACGCTGAACACAAATCAGACGACCCCGACACCCAGCTCCTCCACTACGGTGGTCCTCGACAAGCCCAAAGGCGGGGAGCGCTGGCTCTGCCGGGACGAGGAGGACTGGAGGCAGCCCGAACGGGTCCACCTTGTGGCGATACGACTCGGCGATTTCAACAGAGAAGCGAGGATGGCACTCGAGTCGACGGAAGGAGCGGAACGCGCCGAGCTGGGAGCGCAGATCTTTGCCCGGAACATCGAGACACTCGAGTCGGTCACAGAAGGGGAGCTCAACCCGGAAGAGCGGCTCATCTTCGGCGTCCTCATGCTTGGTGAGGAAATGGGCGCCATCTCCGTTGCCGGAGAAACATACATCGCGACCTACGGCGTAGAGGGCATCAACCGGCGCTGGAACTGGAACCCGAACCCAGACGAGGGCTTCGACGACGCCCTGATCCTCGAGCCCAGTGGAATCGCAAGCTACGTCGACTTCCGCGACGCAGAGGGAAGCCCGGGAACTCGCAGCGCAAAGGCGAAGAGATTCTTCCAGTGCAAGCAAGGCTGACAGCGAAGCACGCGCGCGCGCATGCGAAGGAATTCAACAACGAACTCCCCTAAATCGTAGCACCCCCGAACCTACGTTACAGAATGCACATAGTGTCGCGTTTCGGGACGCCCCGGGGCCAAGGGCTCGCCGGGAGCGGGCGCTCAAGGCCCGCGGAGCGGGGAGGGCGGACGGAGTCCTGGTCATTACTTATGAAGTAATGTAGCTTTTCCGGTCCATGACCGACGGCACCTTCACCCTGGTCGACACGCGTGGCCGGAAGTACCTGACCGCGAACGAGCGCGAGCGCTTCCTCGCCGCGGCCCGCGCGCACCCGAAACCGGCGGTGCAGACCCTCGCCCGGACGCTCGCGATGACGGGGTGCCGGGTCTCCGAGGCGCTCGGGATCCGCGCATGCGACGTCGACCTCGACGCGAACGAGGTCCGGATCGCGACCCTGAAGCGCCGCGCGGAGCACTGGCGGTCCGTTCCGGTCCCGGAGGACCTGGTGCACGCCCTTGAGCTCGTGCACCGCCTGAGACGGCTCCAGGGGAGCGCGCGGGGCGCGAATCGACCGCTTTGGCCCATCACCCGGCAAACGGCGAACCGGCAGGTCGGCGCCATCATGCGAACGGCCGGCGTCGAGGGCCCGCAGGCGTGCCCGCGGGGCCTTCGGCACAGCTACGGCGTCGCCGCGGTCACCGCCGGCGTCCCGCTCCCGACCATCGCCGCGGTCCTCGGGCACGCCTCGCTCACGACGACCGCGATCTACACGACGGCGATCGGGGCGCAGGCCCGCGAGCTCGTGAGCCGGGTGTGGGCGTAGGATCGGATCGGAACGAGGAGGGGAGACATGGCCGCATCGAGGAGCGAGGCACTCGCACCGCGCAGGGCGACCTACCAGGACGTGCTCGATGCGCCCGCGCACCAGGTCGCGGAGGTCGTCGCCGGGACGCTCCACACCCATCCGCGACCGGCGCCACCACATACACGGGCAAGCTCCGTGCTCGGTGGAAAGATTGGCCCTCCCTTCGATTTCGATGCAGGGGGCCCCGGCGGTTGGTGGATTCTCGACGAGCCGGAGCTGCACCTCGGCGACGACATCCTCGTGCCGGACCTTGCGGGCTGGCGTCGCGAACGGATGCCGGAGCTGCCCGATACGCCGTACTTCCCGCTCGCGCCGGACTGGGTGTGCGAGGTGCTGTCGCCGTCGACGCGCCGGCTCGACCTCCAGGAGAAGCGTCCGGTCTACGCGCGCGAAGGCGTCGCGCACCTGTGGCTCATCGAGCCGGCGGACCGGACCTTGGAGGCGTTCGAGCTGCGCGACGGGCAGTGGGTGCTCATCGGATGCGCGAAGGACGACGAGCCAGTCAGCGTCCGCCCCTTTGACGCGATCACGTTCAGCCTTGGGGACCTTTGGGCGTAGTGGAGACGTTCGCGGTTGCGCTGGCCGGCGAGGAAGAGCGCGGCTGGCTCGTCGAGGCCGCGTCGGCCGAGGAGGCCATCGACATCGTGCACGGCACCGTCCCGCGCGCCCGGGAGGTGTGGCGCGGCGAGCTCCTGGTGTGGAACGAGCGCTACTACCGCGATCGCCACTTGGGCGGCGCCGAGATGCCCCCGACCTGGTCGAGGCTTTGACCGCCGCGCGCGCGCGTCCCGGCCATCCGCCGGCGGCCGCCTGGTCGATTGAGGTTTTCTCACCGCGCTGGTGGCGGGGCCTTCGTCGGCGCCGGTGCGGATCCCGTCCGGAGCCCGCTCCTCGAGGATCCGATCTCGAGGCTCGGGCCCGAGGGGGTCGAGTCCGGTAGGGGGCGAAATCCTACGCCAAGCGATTTGCCGGTCCGTACAGTCGCCTGAAATCCGATTTCGCCTCCCAAACTGCGGTTCATGCCGCCGTAGCGCCCGTTCGCCGGCCGTGGGCGGCGGGCATCAGGGGTCCTCGGGCGCTCTCCGGACCTGCTCGCGTAGCTGGCCTTATCCCGGTTTCGCATTGGAGGGCTGAATCCTGCGCCGCTCCGAGCAGTCGAGGCGCTTGAGGTGAGATTTCGCCCCCTACCGGACTCGACCCCTCGATCGTCTGACGGGGGCGCAGCCGAAGTGCCGAACGGCGAGGCGGTCGCCGCCCGAATCGCGCGAGTTATTCGTCGCCGTCCGGCCGGTAGCTCAACTTGCTGCCTGGAAGAGTTTTCCATCCATCCTCGGCCATCGACTCGGGCTGCCAGAGGTGGGAGTCGTTACCAGGGCAGATTGCGATAGCGCTCCGAGCCAAGGAAGACATGCTCTGCTCCAAGAGCCACGCCATGCCCTGCGCGCGCTCGGTGTAGTGTGGTTGACTATGCGCTTTGCCCGGTGATTGCGGTGGTGCCCACTGCCCATCGAGCAAGGTCCAACCATCCGTTTGCAATGCTTCTTCGCCCCACACCGTTCCGTGCTCACCCCTTAGTTTGGCCATCTCGTTAACCATTGATACGGCCCAATTCTGAGTGTGCCCGAACCGGCCGATATCCTCTCGTCGGCGTCGTTGCCGCGCGGCCGCATCCGCGTACGGCGATGCAGCGTCGTCGGTTGCTGCCGTGGTCGCGGGTTGGGCCTTGGCGTGGCCGGTGATTGTCTTTCGTCGAGGCCTCCGCCGTTTGCCGGTGGCGGCGCTCACGTAGCGGTGTAGGGTGGATGGTGCGATGGCCTTGAAGTCTTCGGTCCCGGAAATCAGGTCGCAGATTTCGGCGATGGTGTAGCCGCGCGCGCGCAGGGCTCGTATATCCGCCGAGAGAGTCCCGATGAGGTTGCGCATGCTCATGGCATGGCGGTTCTTCGGACTCTCGTTGGCTGCCTTGTCGAATACCTGGCGCAGCTTGTCTTGTTGGTCTAGTCCGTAGGTTTGCCGTGCCTTTTTTTCTTCCATGTGATCACTAATTTAATGACTTACTAACAGTATATGATATTGATATCAAGTTTGGTAAAAAAGTAGTTATGAGGTGATACAGGCTGGCCCATGTCATACATCCGCTGCGCGTATGGTACCATGGGGCGCCGGATCGGTCGGCGCTGACGCTTCTCACCGGCCCGGCTCAGCCTGCCATGGGGCTGCCCCCTGGACCCCCCTTGGCCGACTCGGCGCTGACGCTTCTCGCCGGGCTCGCGTCCGAGAGACACGCTGCCACAATGTAGTACGGAGGACGAGATGGCACGCGGAGAATCGCTCGACTCCGTGATCAACGTGCGCGTTTCTCGCGCCGAGAAGGAGTCGCTACGTGAAGCGGCCGCGACCGCCGGTCTGAGCCTCTCGTCGTACTGTCGGCGCCGCTTCCTCGGCCACTCGGTCATCGCCCACTCCGATCGCGCGATGATCCGCGAGCTACGTCGAATTGGCGGGCTGATCAAGAAGACGCACACCGACAGCGGCGGGGCCTACAGCGACGAGACGGCAGGGGCGTTGAGTGACCTCCGCGAGGCAATTGAGCGGCTCGCACGATGATCGGGAAGAAGGTCCCCAATCCGGACCACTCGGCATCGAAGGCGATGCGGATCGGGAGCCTCGCGGCGTACATCCGAGCTCCGGAGAGCGGGTCGTCGACGGAGAAGTGCGTCTACGACGGCACGCGGGGGTTCCTGACCGAGACGCCGAAGGCCCAGGCGGCGGAGATGCTCGCGCTGGCCGAGGACGCCGTTCGCACGCGTGACCCGATCAACCACTACGTGCTGAGCTGGCGCGAGGGCGAACAGCCCACGGATAAGCAGGTGGAAGAAGCGGTCGACCTTGTTGTCGACGAGATGGGGCTCAAGGAGCACCAGCTCATCTACGGGCTGCACGCCGACACCGACAACTGGCACCTGCACGTGATGGTCAACCGGGCGTATCTGGACGAAGAGACCGACCGGGTGCGGGTGAGGAAGATCAATCGGGGGTACGACATCGATTCGGTGCACCGGGTGGGGGCGCGCATCGAGCGGGCGCAGGGCTGGGAGGTGGAAGCGAACAAGCGCTACCGGGTCCTCGACGATGGCACGCTCGAACGCGCGGTCCGGGAGGAGACGGAATCGGCGCCGGGGGGGCCGGGTCAACGCCAGCTCGACCGCGAGCGGCGCACGGGCGAGAAATCGGCGGTGCGCAGCGCGTGCGAGTTGGCCGCACCCGTCGTTGCCGGGGCTGGAAGCTGGGAGGAGCTTCACGCGCGATTCGCTGAGCGGGGCCTTCGCTACGAGCGCTCCCCGGGCGCTCGCACGGGAGCGGTCGTGACCATCGGCGACGTGGTGGTCAAGGCGAGCCGCGTCTCGCGCGAAGCGACGCTGCGCAAGCTCGAATCGCGCTTGGGTCCGTTCCGGGCGTCGGACCGGTCGCGCGAACGCCCGGTCGAGCCTGCGGACGCGGCGCCGCTCATTGCGGCTGCGAAGAGCTGGGAGGAGCTTCACGTGCGGCTCGGGGAGCTCGACCTTCGCTACGAGAAGGTGGGGAGCGGCGCCCGGGTCGTCGCGGGTGCGCTCGAGGTGAAGGCGAGCGTGGTGTCGCGCGGCGCGAGTCTCGCGCGTCTCGAGCAACGACTCGGGTCCTACGAACCGGCCGCCGCGGCGGCGTCGGAGGAGGATCCATCGGCTCGCAAGGCCCCGGCAAAGGTCGACCGCAAGGCCATCGGCCGGATGGTCGCGGCGGCGAAGAGTTGGGGGGAGCTGCACGCGGCGCTCGCCAGGGAAGACGCGCGGTACGAGCGCTTCGGGAGCGGCGCGCGCATCATCGCTGGGGCGCGCGTGTTCAAGGCGACCACGGTCGGGCGCCTTGCGAGCCTCGGAGCGCTTGAGAAGCGTTTGGGGGCTTTCGAGCCTGCCGCTACCACCGATACTGCGGTGCCCCATGAGGCACAGGCGCTCGACCCGGAGATGGCCCGCGTGAACGAGTACCGGGCCGCGCGCGATGCGTCCCGGCGAAAACGCAACGCCGAGTGGCTCGAGTTTGAATCCGCGCACGAACTGCAACGCAAGGCGCTCGCGGACAAACAGGCAAGCGAGCGCGAGGAGGTGCACGAACACGATTGGCAGGGCTTGGGCGCCGCGCTCAACGCGATGCGAAGCGCGCTCGCTCACGAGCATGCGATGGAGCGCGCGGAGCTCCGTGAGGAGCGCCGCAGGCGCCGCGAGGCGCTCCGGCGGCGGTATCCGCCCTGGCCGTCGTACGAGGAGTGGCTGCGCGCCGAAGGGCTTCCCGAGTGGGCGGAGCGTTGGCGCCATCAACGTCCCCCGACGTTCGAAGGCCGCGAATCCCCCGCCGTGCCGCGCGACATCCGTGGCTACGAGGCGAGGGTCGACGGCGAGCGCGTCGTGTACCGCCGCCGCGGAGCGCGAGCAGGCGCCCCGGACGCCTTCCGGGACGTCGGGCCCCGGATCGACGTGCTCGACTGGCAAAGCGAGGAATCGACGCTCGCCGCGCTCGAGCTCTCCGCCGCGAAGTGGGGGGCGTTCGTGGTCACGGGGAACGAGGAGTTCAAGGCGCGGTGCGCGCGCCTTGCTGCGGAGCACGGATTCCAGATCACCAACCCGGAGCTCCAGGAGTCCATCGAGCGCGAACGGGCCCGGCTCGGTGCGGCGGCGAACGTCAGTGTCGTCCCCGAACCGTCACCAGAGCCTGATGTTGCGCCTGGGGGGACGCCCGGGCGAACACCGCCGGCGGTGGATCCGCCAGCGGGCACGCGCGACTCCGAGCCAGATGACGCGCCCGCTCCGGCTCCCCCGATTCTCGATGCTGAAGTCGAGCGCCGCGAGCAGATGGTGGCGAATGAGGAAGAAGAGGATCGCCAGACCGAAGCCCAGCGCCAGGCCGAGGCCCAGCGCCAAGCCGACGTCGCGCGCAGGGCCGAAAAGTTACGCATCGAGCAGGAACGCAAGACGGCCCCAGCACCCGCTGAGACCGCCCCAGCGCCTGCCCAGGGCACTCGGGCACCCGATGCGGGGGAGCCCGAGCCACATCAGAGCAGCGGAATCGTGTTCCGCCCTCCGCGTCCGAAACCGCAGAGCAAAACGCAACGCTCCACGAAGCGACGCCGTTCCGGCCCCGAAATCGGAGACTGAGCACGCACCGACGACCCGGGCGGCGCCGGCTCGGTCGACCGCCATGCTCGCGACCACGACCACCCATCTCGGCGATGCCCACCCTCGCCGATGCCCTCGGCCGCCTGGACGCCTCCGCCACCGAGGACGACACGCGCGGTCTCTAGCGCGGCCCCCAGGCGCACAGTTCGGGTAGGCGTCATCGCAAGGTTTGTTCGTAGGATTACGTCTAAGGCCGCGTGGTCCTCGTCGCGCATCACCGCGGCGATTCTGTAAGCCGTTGCCCTGCCGATGTTGAGCTATTTCGCCGTGCGAGCGGGCGACAAGCCACTCTCGATGAGTTTCTGAGCACCGGAAACTGTCTCAGGATGGCCCAGATGGCCCGAACGTGCGTATATCGACATCTTGAAGAACTTGACGCGAACGAACCGCTCGGTGGTGAACCTTGAGGGCGATGACAGCGTTCCCGGTTGCACGCACGAGTCTGGCCGATTTCGACCGACGCATTGACTTTGAGAGAAGGTCGGCATGAGCGTCAGTATGGGTATACCCATACGGACGGAACGCATGAACACTCCGTACCCATATTTTTGTGTTCATTTCGGGTGGTTTCCGGGTTAATGTACAGATCGCGTCAATGGCACACCCAAAATGAACAGCTCAGCCGCCCGCATCGGCTACGCCAGGGTCTCGACCGCGGACCAGAACCTCGATGCCCAGCTCGCGGCGCTTGAAGCCGCGCGCTGCACCATGGTCCGCACCGAGACCGGCGACGGCGCCACCCTCACGGGACGTCCCGAACTCAAGACCATCCTCGACTTCATCCACCCCGGCGAGACGCTGGTCGTCACGCGTATCGACCGCCTCGCGCGCTCGATGCGGGATCTGCAGCTCATCGTCGCGACCCTCAAGGACAAGGGCGCCCATCTCGCGGCCACCGAACAGCCCGTCGACACCTCGACCGCGGCCGGCAAGGCGTTCTTCGACATGCTCGGCGTGTTCGCGGAGTTCGAGACCAACCTGCGCCGCGAGCGCCAGGCCGAGGGGATCGCCGCGGCCAGGCAACGCGGCGCCTATCGCGGGCGCCCACCCAGGGAAGCGCAAAATTCCGTGGGGTCAACTACCGAGATCGTCGTCCAGCTGGACGGTGAGTGGGCGTTCGACGGCGCCGTCTGGACGTTCAGCCGTCGACCTCGACCACCCACGCGCCCTTCAGACGCAGGACGGTCTCGCTGTTTGACCCCACGGAATTTTGCGCTTCCCTACGAGCACCAGACCTCCGACGAAGCCGTCGACGAGATCGTGGCCGCCAACGAGTTCACCTTTACGTTGGATGGCAAGCGCTTCGGCTGACCTTGCAGCTCGATTCGGGCTGTCCCGCCCGTCATTGACAGGGCCGCGTGCCGTCGGGCAATCCACCCTCCGCATCGCCAACGACACAGAGCGATTCATGCCCGACCTCTACGCCATCAACCTTCATCTGCAACAACGGCTCGAACTGGACTGGCGCGAAGAAGTCCGCGCCGTAGAGGCCGCGCGCTGGCTGGACAAGGCCGGCCTGTTGCCCGACCGGAAGGGCGGTCTTCCGCTCCGCAACCTCCTGCGTGCCGGACGCATTGCGGGTCAGCAACAGCGCCCGGACAAGAAAAACGGCATGTGGTTCATCCGGCGCCTCGCGACGTCCCGCGACCCCGACGCGATCCGTGACGCCCGCGAACGGCTGCGACGCTGTCTACCCATCGACCGTGACGCGCTGCCGCCCGGCTGGCCGGTGAACCAGGAACCCGCCGTCTTCTGGCAGGAACTCGGCAAGACCGTCGCGGCCTTCGGATATCTGGAGCACATTCTCGCCTCCACCTGCTACGCGTTCCTCTCTACAGGCGAGAGGGCGGTCGCCCTTCTCAAGGCGGACGACCATGAAGCCATGCGCCAGTGGACCAAGCGCCTCCTGCGCGCCCGGACCGACAGCTTGCGCGCCCTTACCCTCGAACTCGACCGGGTCCTGGACGAAACCGGCCTTGTTCCCCGCGCCGTTCGCGAGGATCTCGTCGCGCGCCTCGATGAACTCCGACCCTGGCGCAACGCACTCTGCCACGGCGCATGGCTCAGCGTCGCCGAAGACGGTTCCGCCCACCTTGAGCACATTTACAGGTACGAAGGCCTTCCCACCGGGTTCGAGCGGAACGTTGACGTCAAGCGCCTGTCCGACATCCGCGCCCGGACGGTCGATATCACCATACGTGTCGCCGAAGCCGCTTCCGTCGCCGGGCCCTCCTACACGCATATGGGCGGCACCGGCTACGCCCTCGCCACCGTCATGCCGCGCATGTACGCGCCACGTAGCGCCCCTCCCGAACCGGACCTCCTGCACGCAGCGCGGCGTACGGCCGAGCGCGACAACGCGCATAGCCGGGAGATGCTCACCCGGCGCCTGGCGGCGCTCGATATCGGCGGGATCGCGCCGACCGAACCGGAATAGCGAGCCCTCTCAGTCCCCTTCGCCGCCCTCGGGATCCTTCTTCCGCAGACCGCCCCATGAGTCCGGCGTGCTGTGGCCGCGCCCCGGCGACTTGCCAAAGCAGCGCATCCCGCAGAGTTCGATCTGGTCCACCACGACCTTGGCAACCGGTTTCAGGCGGTCGTGATCGGGTATTTCCGGATGGCTTTGGCTGGGGAAACGACGATCCCGGCGCCGCCCAGTTCGCCCTCGCGATCCTGCTTCGCGCCACCGACCGCGCCACCGCCCTCGAACTCAACCTCGACGACACGCGAAGAACCCGGAGGCCTTGGCCCTCCCCTCATCATCGGCGTTGCGGAAATCGTAGAAGAGTGCATCACCGTCCGGCTGGAGAACCATCGCGGACTTGTCCCAATCCCAGCGTCGCTCGACTCCGTTCACCGCAAAGAGCGCCTCGGACACGACACCGGCAACGGACACCTGGCCGTGACCGAGACGAACAGCAACCGGGGTCTCGCGCGTCAATACGACAGTCACCGGACCACCGGACGGATACCTGTCCCCGCAAAGCCAACGCTCGCCCTTCTCCGGCACCTCGAGCATCGGAGTCGTCAACGTCGAAGGCGTGGACGGTACGCAACCACCAACCAGCAACGCGCCCAATACAAACACGAAGACCGCAGACCTACCCATCTTCGTACCTCCGGAACCGCGTAAGCGTTCGCAACGGCGCCGGAGCGTAACCCGACATGGGGAAATCGACCAAGCCAGTCCGTCCTGCGCCAATAGCTGCGCTCTCTCGGCCACGGAACGGAGTTCGCGGAACCTGAGTCCCGCGTCATGGGCGAGAGCGGACTGAACTCACCCGGAAGTGCACCCCCGCGCGCAACGGGAGGCGGCTTCCTCATGTAGTCCCTGTCCGGTGAAATCAGGCGACGTCAGGGACGCGTAGTCGGTTCTGGCGCTGCAATTCACTCGCGAGTGCGTGCGGCGTTTCAAATATGTAACATAACGTCCTTTATGCACCATGATCGGCGTACACTCCGCTCCCATGTTCCCCGACCTCATCCCGTCCGTGGGCCCCGAGCGCCCTCCCCCACCCGCGCGCCACGCGGCGACGCCGGCGCTCTTCTCTCCTTCCGAGCGCGCCGAGCGGCGCTTCTGGGAGTTCTTCACCGCCCACATCCGGAACCCGAACACGCGTCTCGCCTAGGGTGCGGGGCTTGGCCTGCCCGCACCAGCTCTTCTTGGTCGAACTCGGTGGCCCACTGCTCGGCCAGGGCTTGCTGTCCTTCGTCCCACCGGCTCCAGGCCCTCCACGCTTGCTGCGCGGCGCCTCTCCAAGGCGAGGCTCCACTCCGGGTGCTGCCGGCGCTCCCGGGTGAGCCACTTGAGCACGCTGTCGGCGCCGCCGGCGAGCACTATCCAGGGCACCGGACCGTGCCGGTCAAGGTGCTCGAGGGTCGCGTCGTAGACGGCGCTTTGCACCGCTTGCGCGGCGGTTACTCGAGCCCCGAGTTCGGGGTCGAAGGCAATTCGGTGGCTCGTCGTGACGATCCTTCGCTTCGGAGTGACGTCCCAGCGACGGGCCGAAGGATCGAGGATGGTCATGCGGGAAATGCTACCGTAAAGCCCTGATTTTCTTGTCTAGTCATCGATATAATTTCCCAGATAATCTGAGCCAGAAACGGCGATGCTTTCGCGCCCGAGTCCCGATGATCTCAAGCCGCTACAATTATCCAGGAAGATCGCCACCGGCAAGTTCAACAGCACTCGGGACAACCCCAGCGGAACCTGTCAACGGCACCGACAGCTCATGTTCGAGAGAAGCCCATGCTTGTTCGAGCCAAAGACCGAGTGCAATGGATCCTGCTTGGGGTGGCCCTCGCGGCGGCCGCGGCGCTCGCGGCCCCCGCCGGCGCCGCTCCGGACAGTATCGTCATTATCGGCGACAGCATCTCCGACGACGGAAAGCTCCGCGGGCTTGCTCCGGGCCACGCCCCGCCCGCACCGTACTACTGGATGGGCCGGTTCTCGAATGGTCCGAGTTACGCCGAGCTCATCAGCGCCGAGCTCGGCGTGGCCGAGGATCAGGTGTTCAACTTCGCGATCGGAGGGGCCCGGTCCGGGTCGGGGGAACCGGCCCGCCCCATCGATGCGCTCGACCAGGTCGCCCAAGCCATTGGCCGCGGGGCGGTCAGCCCGAACGGACTCGCCGTCTACTTCATCGGCGCCAACGACCTGAGCGCGCTCTTCGAGGGGGAGCTGCCCGGCGTCACCCCGCAAGCGCACGTCGCAACCGTCATCGGAAACGTCGCGACCGGCATCGGCCGGTTGGCGCACGCGGGACAGAAGCGCTTCGTGCTCGTCGACATGCCGGACATCGGAAAGCTCCCGGCAGTCAGGTCGCTCGGGGCGGGCACGGCCGCCAGCGCGACCGCGCTAACGGACGCGTTCAACGCCGCGCTCCGACAGACCGCGGACGGCCTCGAATCGCAGCTCGGCATCGATGTTGCCATCGTCAGCTTCAACGACCTGTTCGATGACCTGCTCGCGAGCTCGTCGCGCTACGGGCTCGAGAACACCACCACCCCGTGCTTCGTCTTCAACCACACCCGGCGCGAACCTTTGCCTCCGGCGGCGACCGGGGCCTGCCCGGGAGTGGCGCAAGCGTCGCCGAGTGCGGCCGAGAATACGCTCTATTGGGATCCGTTCCACCCGACGGCTCGGGTGCATGCAATAGCGGCCGACTTCCTCGCCGCAAACGTCGACGCGCTCGCCGAGGCGGGCGCCGACATCGTGTCGCGGGCAGCGCTCGGGAACCTCGCCGCAGGCGACCGACAGCGTCTGGTGGAAACGCGCCTCGCCGCACTTTCCGGGACGCCGGACTGGGCGGCGACGGCGGAGCGGACCACGCCGGGCGGGGGGACGGTGTACCTCGCGGGCAGCATCCGCGACGGGGCGCGCGAAGGCGAGAGCGGTCGGCGGGGGTTCGAATTCGATGTCCGGACCGTGATGCTCGGGGTCGAAGGAATGCTCGGACGGGCGGTGCTCGCAGGCGCCGCTCTCGGCCAGTCCACTGGAAGCCTCGTGCTCGATGGCGACCGGGGCGAAAGCGATCTCGACGCCGTGTTCGGGAGTGTCTATGGCCGGATCGACGGACGCGACGTCGACGGCCGGGGCTTCTACGTCGGGGCGGCGGCCGGCGCGTCGCGCGACCGCCACGAACTTGGCCGCCCAACCGGCTTCTCTCCGTACCCCAGCGCTTCGGCCCGCCCCGACGGAACGACCCGGTCGTTCCTGGTAAGCGGTGGCTACGACTTCCCGCGGGGCAACACGGTGTTCGGCCCCGTATTTGGTGCCCGCTGGAGCCGTTCGTCGGTCGATGCCTACGTGGAGGACGCGGGACCCATCGCGCTCTCGGTCGCGAAGCAGGACCTCACCACGCGCATCGTCTTCGCCGGGGGCCGCATCGAGCGCCGTTCCGTTGCCGGCAGCACCGCCAACGCCCTGCCCTACGCGCGAATCGTCGTCGAGCACGAGACGAACGGCGACGACGTCCTGTCCGGTAAGCTCCCCTCGGGCGAGTCGGTGCGGGGCAAGGGCGGAGACACCGGCAGCGCGCTGGTCGTGAATGGCGGGCTCCGCTTCCGGCTGCGCGATTCCGTCTCTGCGCACGTCGGAGCGGAAGCGGCCGTGCGAAGCGGCACCGATACCGAGCTTGCCGTGTTCGCCCGGGTGTCGATACGCTACTGACATGCCGCTCCGGCCGTTCTGGGGAGTGCCAAAAAGTGTGGGGTGCCGATTTGTGCGGGCGGGTGAGCCTGCGTAGTTTTCTGGTCATGGCGCCAGCGGATCCCGTTCCGGATCGAGGTGGCTATCACAGGCCCATGAACTCCACCGTTGCAGATTAAGCGACTGTACGGACACAAGTCGCTTTCGCCGGGGCAACGGCACCCCGACTTGCCACGACACCCGCAGGCCCATCGGGCCGGGACGAGGACGTCCCGACAGGGCCCTTTCGGGCCCCCGGCCTGGTGGTGGTGCCGCGCCGACGGCCCCGGCGCCGTGCGCCGGGCAGCCACTGCACGAGCGTGCTCTCCCAATGGAGGGTGCGAGCAAGATTCCTGTTGAAATGCACTCTAAGGACCTCGGACCCTGAGCTTCGAGGGGTCGATCTTGATCTCGCCGTAGAGGACGATGTTGCGCCACTCGATCGGGCTGATGCGGGCGATGAGTTCGGGGTCGAACGGGAAGTCGGGGGCGGCGGCGATTCGTGAGATTTCGCGCGCCTGCCAGTAGATGACGCAGGCGAGGATGAGCGTGAGACACGAGCACGCATTCATCTGGTCGTAGACCTCGCGGGCACTGATTCGGCCGCGTTGGCCGTAGTACACGGCGCGGGCCAGGGCGTGGAGCTGCTCGACCTTGAGCAGGCCCCGGCGCACCCTCGTTCGGGTCGTTTGCGGGAGGGGGCGAAATACTACGTTAAGCGTTTTCTCCTCCCCTGCGATGCGGTGCCCGGCCACCGGTATTCGCCGCTCAGGTTGATGTGTTCCCACCCGAGGGGCGAGACGTGGGCGAGGAATTCGGCGGGGGTGGCGATGCCGGCCTTCTCGCGGGCCAGGACCGCCTCGCCCAGCTTCAGCGTATTCCAGTAGATGACGATGGCGGCCAACAGATTGAGCCCAGCCATGCGGTAGTGCTGACCCTCGCCGGTGCGGTCACGCAGTTCGCCGCGCTGGTGGAAGTTGATGGCACGCTTCAGGGCGTGGTGGGCTTCTCCCTTGTTCAGGCCGTTCTGGGCGCGCCTACGCATGGCGGGGTCGGTGATCCAGTCGATCATGAACAAGGAGCGTTCGACGCGGCCGACTTCGCGAAGGGCAGCCGCGAGTTCGTTCTGGCGAGGATACGCAGCGAGCTTGCGCAGGATTTGGCTCGGGCGCATGGTCCCGGCGGCCATGGTGGCCGCGATGCGCAAGATGTCGGACCAGTTCCTGGCAATCAAATCGGGATTGACGGTTCCGCCGACGAACGAGCGCAACGTCTTCGGCACGCCGGCGCGCTCGAACACATGGAGGCGTTTGGAGGGCAGGTCACGGATGCGCGGGACGAACGCGTAGCCGAGGACTGAGCACGCCGCGAAGACCTGGTCGGTGAAGCCGCCGGTGTCGGCGTACTGTTCGCGGATGCGACGCCCGGTCTCGTTCATCAGCAGGCCATCGAGGATGTAGGGAGCCTCGTGGACGGTGGCGGGGATGGTCTGCGTGGCGAATGGCGAGAAGCGGTCGGAGACGTGCGAGTATGCTTTGACCCCGGGTTCGGACCCGTAGCGGGCGTTCACGAGGTTCATCGCTTCACCCCTGCCGCCTGCGGGGAAAAACTGGCCGTCACTGGAGGCGGTCCGCCCCGAGCCCCACAAGGCTGCCATCGGCAGCGCCGCCTGAGCTTCGACGACCGCGGACAGCGCCCGGTCGTACGCTTCGCCCTCGATGTGCCAGCGGGCGACCCGCATCAGCTCCCAGAACCCGCGATCGGCGGTCGCGTCGGCCATCTTGCGCAGGCCGAGGTTGACGCCTTCGGCCAGGAGCACGCAGAGCAGGCCAATGCGGTCGCGGCACGGCGAGCCCGTGCGCAGATGCGCGAAGGCGTCGGTGAACCCGGTGGCGTCGTCGACCTCGATCAGGATGTCGGTGATGCGCGCGGCGGGCAGGCGATGATAGAGATCGAGGACAACGTCGTCGGTGCCCTCCGGGATCCGCGACTCGGCCCTCTCGATGCGGAGCACACCGTCCTCGATGGAGCCCCCCGGGATCACTTTGTCGCGTGCCGCAGCGCCCAGGCGGAGCAACCCGTCGTTGAGCGCAGCCCTGCGGTTCGCGAGCCATTCCTCGGGGTCGGCCGGAACCGCCGTCCGTCCGGCATCGGCGACCGCGCTGGCCGGTAGGAGCGCTTGGCGGATGTCCCCGTAGCGGCGCGAGCGCGTCAGCCAGACGTCGCCGGAACGGAACGCGTCGCGCAGGTGAAACAGCACCGCAGTCTCCCAGAGGCGGTGGTCGGACCACGCGCGTAGCAATCGCGCCCACTTCGAGTTCGGCCGCGGGAAACCCGCCGGCTGTGCGTGGGAACCCTCGCGCAGTGCGTGTACCGATTCCAGCAGAGGCTTTGCAGCTGGCGAAGGCTCGATCTCCAGAGTGCGCAGCATGCGCGGGGTGTAGCGACGGAAGCGGGCGTAGCCCGCCAGCACATGCTCCAGCGGGTCTGAGGCGATCGTCTCGGCGAGCACGGAGGACGTTGCGACGAGAGCACCGAGCCCTTCCCAGCCGGGACCGTCCGCGACTGCCGCGTCGAGCGGGGTCTGTGCATCTCTGGCGTCGATCAATGCACTGCCCAGTTCAATGAAGGACCGTAGCGCCCGGCGTACAGCTGCCTTCTCGTCCGCGATCCGCTCCTGGCAGGTGCGTTCGGCCGTGCGGTACGTTCTGCCAACGATCCGGTCGTGTGTTTCGATCACGGCGTCGGCCAGGAACGTCTCCCACTCGGCAGCGCACACCGCGAGGATCGCGATGCGGCGGTTCTCCGGGAGTTCGCGCAGCCCGTCGGCGAAGTAGCGCTCCCCCTGCCGCCGCAGCCGTGTGATCCGATGCGCAGGAACGCCCTCGAAGAGGCCGTCCGGAACCCGCACCCGCCGCACGTGGTCGAGTCGGTCCAGCAGCCGGTTGGCGTCTGCGGAGTTTTGCCCGGGTTCGAATTGCCTGAGCCACACGAAGCGCGTCACGCGGTCGTCGACCGTCTCCTCGAGCAGGCTGTGCAGGCGGTGACGCAGTTCCGGCCCGACCCGCTCGGCGATGCGAGCTTCGATGCGCCGTTCTGCGTCCACGAGTGCATCCGCGCAGAACCGCTCGATCGTCGTTGTCGCTGGCAGGATCGTCCGCGTGCGCCGGCACTCATTGACGAACCTGCGCACCAGGTCCTCGTTTGACCGTGCGAGTTCGGCCTCGCTCCGGAGACGATTGCGGATTGCGCGCGCCGCACCGCCCGAGAAGGACCGGAACCCGTACAGCCGGTGCAGCTCGGCAAGGTGATCGTGGCGAGTTTCGATCCTTGCCGCGTAGTCCGCGAGGTCGTCCCCGTCGAGGTCAAGCTGGCGGCCGATGAAGTCCACGACCGGGCGCGGCACGAGTTCGCCCGGCGCCAGCAGGCGCCCGGGGTAACGCAGGACGCACAGCTGCAGCGCGAAGCCCAGCTTGTTGCGCGGCCGCCGCCTGGCGGCGATGTTCTCCAGATCCTCGTCGCTCAGCGTGTAGTGGCGCAGCAGCTCCGCCTCGTGCTCTGGCAGAGAGAAGAGAGCCGACCTTTGCCGGCTGGTCACAATCGTCCTGCGTGCCATTTTTTCTTCCTTCAGTCTGGCGTTTGGAAAACGTAGAATACGAAACGGAATACGGTGCACAGAGACGCGTCATCGACACCAGCGAAACGCCCATGTCCCAAACCCTCGTTTGCGACAGATGCTGATCGGCTACGTCCGGGTCTCGAAGGCCGACGGCTCCCAGTCGCTCGACCTGCAGCGCGACGCGCTCATTGCCGCCGGCGTCGACCCGCAGAATCTCTACGACGACTTCGCCTCGGGCGTGCGCGACGATCGGCCCGGACTGGAGAACTGTCTTCGCGCCCTGAGAAAGGGCGACGTGCTCGTGGTGTGGAAGCTCGACCGCCTCGGGCGCAACCTCACCCATCTCGTCAACACCGTGCAAAGTCTCTGCGCCCGCGGCGTGGGCCTGCGGGTGCTGACCGGCCAGGGCGCGCAGATCGACACCACCACCGCCGCCGGACGTCTCGTGTTCGGCATCTTCGCGGCGCTGGCGGAGTTCGAGGGTGAGTTGATCCGCGAACGCACCGTGGCAGGACTCAAGGCCGCGCGGGCACGCGGGCGCAAGGGAGGCAGGAAGTTCGCGTTGTCGAAAGCTCAGGTCCGCCTGGCGCAGGCCGCCATGGCGAACCGCGACACGTCTGTGTCGGAACTGTGCGCGGAGCTGGGCATCAAGCCCGTCACCCTCTACCGGTACGTCGACCCGAAGGGCCAGTTGCGTGAGCAGGGCCGGAAGGTACTCCAGGGCAGCTGATGGTCGCTGTCCATCGCGGGTAAACAGACCCTACGGCGGCATGAACCGGAGTTTGGGGCGAAGGATCGGATTTCAGGCAACCATTCGGGCCGGCAAATCGCCTAACGTAGTATTTCGCCCCCTCCCGCAAACAACCCGTCGTTCGAAGCGTCGGTTCGGACATGTACTCCAGCACGAACTCCGTCTTCAGTGCCCGGCCGAGTTCGCGGTTGGCGGCGTAGAACCGGTTCGAAGCGTGGAAGCGGTTGAGGCGCTGGAGTGCCGCGGACGCAGTGGCATGTCCTGCCGGGAATGCGGCGTAGAATTGCCCGATGCGCTCCCACTGCTCGGCGATCAGGCGGAAGTTCACCGACCGGCGGCCGCGCTGGAGCACGGGTTCGAGGACGCCATGGTCGCGCGTGGGGTCCGAGCAATAGATGCGCTGCCGATGCACGCTCCGGATGCGTGGGCAGAAGCGCATGCCGATCATGGCGAATGCGGCGAAGTTGATCTCGGTGTAGCCGTGAGTGTCGGTGTAGTGCTCCTCTAGGTCGAGGTCGCTCTCGTGGTAGAGCACGCCGTCGAGTACGAACGGCGCATCGCGGTCGGTGCACTCGACAGGACGGCTGTAGAACGGCGCGTAGTTGTCCGCGACGAAGGAGTAGAACTCGAGGGCGAAGTCGTTGAAGCGCGTGCTGTAGGTGCGCTGCAGTACCCGGCTCGCCATGGCGAAGCGCTGCCCGTCGCTGGCGGACGTTCGCCCTTCGCCCCAGCGCTGCGAGCCGTCGAGCCGCGAGATCCCGTGGACGATGCCGGCGAGCGCGGCGCGCTGGTTCTCCTCGATGAGACGCCAGTCGCTGATGCGTCTGAGGTCCCGATACGCGATGCCGGGCGCGATCTTCTCCATGGTCTGAAGACCCAGGTTGCACTCGTGTGCGAGGATCGCTGCGAGGAGGCTGCACACCTCGTCGGCAGCGGGCTGCTTTTCCCCCGGACGCAGGAAGTGTTCGCTGAACCGCAGGTCGTTCTCGACCTCGATAAGCAGGTCGGCCAGACGAATCGACCGGCGGCGTGCCTCCAGCCATCGGCGCAGTTCGGCGAGGTCTGCGGTGCGCTCCGGGCTCAGGCGTTCGGCGGGGTCGGGCTTGAGCTTCTATCCGCCGTCGTCGAACGCGACCCGGCCGTCGCGGGGGACGTCGCGGAGGAAACGGTCGAAGGCGCCCGACAGGCGTGCTTTGAGCTGGTCGACGGCGCGGTCGGGGTCGGCCGGAAAGCCGGTGCGTGCCCAGAAGTCGTCGCGGGTTCGCTGCCAGGGGGCATCCGGCAGGAAGAACGACTCGAACCGGCCGAAGTTCTTCGCGCCGGCGATCGCCAGATTGCCGGCCCGGATCTCGTCGATCACCTTGAGGAACAAGGCGCTCTCCCAACGGCGGCGGTCAACCGCGCCGTCATGGCGAACGAGCGGATCGAGCGCCTTCGGGACGAAGTCGACCGGGATGTCTTCGGGCAGCGCCCGGCGACCGTGCTTGCGAAGCTCGCGGTACGCGCGCAGCGCCTCGAGCGTCGACGACCTGCTCCGCCCGCCCTCGTCGACGAATTCCATCCGGCTCAGGAACGGCGCGGCGAACCGGCTCAGGGACCCATGCCGCCTTGCCGTTTCGACGAACCGCGCCGGGCGGTCGCCTCGCGTCCAGTGCGCCAGATCCGCGTCGTCTTCGCCGAATTCCTGCTCGGACACCACGTCCACCAGTCGGCCGCGCAGTTCGGCGTCGTCGACGTCGGGGTCGAACAGCACGCTTCCGAAGGCGCGGTATCGCAGCACGACCCGGTCGACGGTGTTGCGTTGCGCCTTGAGCTTCTCGTCCAGGCGGCTTTCGACCTGCTTGCGGTTGCGGTCGAGCAGCTTGGCGTACATGTCCACCGCCTGGTCGAGCGTGTCGCGCCACGCTTGGCGCAGGAAGCACACCAGCGCCAGGCGGCGACGGGGGGCCAGCATCTCGCGCAGACGGGCAGCCGAGGCCGTGCGCACGGTGTTGAACAGGACTCGCTGGTAGTTGCCGTTGATCCAGCCGATCTCGACCGTCGTGGCGCCCGTGGCGTCGATGAGTTCGAGCCTGCCCAGCAGCCGGCGCATGCCGATTGCCGACGGACTCGGAGGGCTGGCCTTGATCCGGTTCAGCGCGCTGAACCGGTCGTCTCCCGTATCGACAAGCCCGTCCAGGCGCTCGCGCTGCGTCGCGGAAAGAGTCGCCTCCATGCGCTCGACCATCGCTGCGCGCGCCGCCTGCCGCGCGGAACCGAGTACGCGCCGCAACACGGAGTCGGCGGGCGCCAGAACCTGGCGGTCGCGGAGCCGTTGACGCGCGCGCATCAGCAACGAGCCCGTCCTGTCGAGGCGCTGTGCCTCGCTCCGAAGGAATCCCGTCAGATCCTCGGCCGCCCGGCCGTCGAACGGCCGCAGGCCAAGGTAGTCGCGGATCCGGCGCTGATGTCCAGTGACCGTTTGCCGCCGTTCGGCGTAGTCCTCGATCGCGTCCGGATCCGTTCCCAGCTGAAGGGCTGCGAACCGCAGCACCTCGCCGTCGATCTCGAGGGGCTCCTGGTGCGGGAAGCGCCCGAGGACACGAACAAAGGCGACCTGGTAGGCGAAGCCCAGTCGATTGGGGACGCGGCGGCGGCGGGCGATCTCTTGCCAGTCGCGCTCAAGGAAGCTGCCATCGCGGATCAGCCGGGGGCGGGAGACGTCGAAGTCGGAGGGCATGGCGGGCTGCCAGGAACAAACGCTCGTTTCAGCTAACCACAAATGCCATACGGAACGGGACGCGTTTCCTGTGTCGTGTTGTGTAAGATTCAACACCGGAACCATGATTTCGCCGACAGCCCGATGAAAACCGTCGCCTACCTGCGCGTCTCCACCGGCCAGCAGGATGTCGGCGGCCAGCGCCTCGCCATCCTCGAGCACGCCCGGCGGCAGGGCTTCCGAATCGACGAGTTCATCGAGGCCACCGCGTCGACACGTGCCGACGTCAAGCGCCGGCGTCTCGACAAGCTCATGGGCTCTCTCGAACCGGGCGACCGCCTTGTCGTCAGCGAACTGTCCCGCCTCGGTCGGTCCCTCGGCGAAGTCGTCGGCCTCCTCGACGCGATCGCCAAGGCATCGGTCGCCTTCGTCGCCGTCAAGGAGAAAATCCGTTTCGAGGGCCGTCAGGATCTCCAGACCAAGGTCATGACCACCCTGTTCGCCCTGTTCGCCGAAGTCGAACGCGATCTCATCTCCGAGCGGACCCGCGAAGGGCTGGCCAGGGCTCGGGCGTCGGGGAAGAAACTCGGGCGCCCGAAGGGATCGCTGGGCGTGTCACGCCTGGACGGCCGCGAGGACGAGATCCGGCGCTTCCTCGACCTCGGCGTGCCGAAGACCTCCATCGCCAGGATCACGGGCGTCAGCAGACCCACGCTCTACAGCTTCATCGCCACCCGGGGGTTGAAGGCCGGTCCTTAGAGTGCATTTCAACACGAATCTTGCTCGCACCCTTACAACCACGAGGTCAGCCCTGCCACCCTTGCGAAGGCCCTGGAGACCTTCGCGCTACCATGCACGACGCGTAAGACATTTTGTCGACTACCGCGTCGCATGCCGCGACACCAACCACTATCCAAACTGGAGAACACGACGATGCCGACTGGAACTGTCAAGTGGTTCAACGCCACCAAGGGCTACGGGTTCATCGAGCCGGAGGACGGCTCGAAGGACGCTTTCGTCCACATCTCCGCTGTCGAACGGGCCGGACTCGGGACGCTGCGCGAGGGGCAGAAAGTGCGGTTCGAGGTGCGATCCGGTCGCGACGGCAAATCCTCCGCCGAGGAACTCTCGGTAGTCGAGTAGGAGCCGCCCAGGCAATGTCCAACTGGGACGACGCCGCATGCCAAAGTCCCGTCCCGACCGAGCGCCACGGGCAACACCGCACTGCGCTTCGGCCACTGGTTCGGTGTCGATCCTCAATTCTGGCTCAACCTGCAGGCACACTACGACCTGGTCCTGGCCGACCGGGAGATCGGCGCGGCAATTCGTCATCTCCCGACCAGGACCGGCGTTCCAGGCAAGGACAGCGCGGCGGGGGTTGCGTTAAGGGCGGCGGGAGCAACGGCACGGACCAACCGTGCGCCGGAACGATGCTGGCGGGCTGGCCGTGGGGCATCGGCGAGCAGGGCAATTGAGCGACACGATTGCAACCCGGGGCAGCCTGTTCACGCCCGACTTCCTGACGGACAGCATTCGGGACCTTGACGACTGGAAGACGCTCGCCGAGGACGATTCCGATCGGTTCAGGGAGGCGGTCGAGGAGATTTTCAGCCGGTTCCCGATCTCGCAAAGACCGAACGAGAGCCAGACCGAGGACGACCTGATCTGGCCAATCCTGGAAGCGCTCGGCTGGACGGCCTGGCTCCGGCAACAGAACCTGTCCCCGAGGGGGCGCGAGGATGTTCCGGACGGAATACTGTTCGAGAGCGACGAGGCCAAGGACAGGGCCAACGGGTATCCGGAGGAATGGAAGCGCTACGAGCCGGCGTCATCGCATCCTCATATGGACCACTACGG